>NZ_AXAB01000050.1:0-72620 GCF_000472645.1 Bradyrhizobium sp. WSM2254
ATCGTGACCACCAATCTTGCCTTCGGCGAATGGCCAAGCGTGTTCGGCGACGCCAAGATGACCACCGCGCTGCTCGATCGGTTGACCCACCACTGCGACATTGTCGAAACCGGCAACGACAGCTGGCGGTTCAAAAGCCGCGACGACGATCACGCCACCCGCGCTCGTCTCGCCTCCGCTATCCCGACCAGCTCCGACGAGACGAGCGCTACCACCAAACCCCGCCGCGCTAAGGGGTCAAAATTGGACGCCGATGAGGGGTCAAATTTGCAGGCCGATTGACATGCGTCAGACGTGCGACCTATCGGATGACGCCGCTCTGTCCTCGAGGGCGAGCAGATTACTAAGCCAAAGTGCTAGTTCTGCAATCCTAGGACGAACGGAACCAGACCCCCGCCCAATGGATCGGAGGTATCGAGATCATCAAGAGTTGCCGTAGGCTTTCGATATCGAAGCGGTGACGATCATCACTCAGCGCGGAGCAATTGATGACGAAGACCACGGCGCTTCCTGTAACACGACCCCAGTTTCGCACACCGCGCCGCTTCAAGACGCGCCTCTCTGAGTTCGCCGGTGCTCATGAAGCCGCGCGTGATGTTGCTGGCGGTTGAGTTCGCGCCCGTTCTTCCCGAATTCCCAGGCGTAGATGCTGCCGCCATGGGGTCGGCAGGCGCAGGTTGATGCAGTTGTGCTCGGTCAGGGGCGCGGCGAGCGATTCTGTCAGCTTGATTTCGGTGCGGCAGCTCGGGCAGACGATCTGGGGATCGGTCACGGTATCGGTCCTCTGATGATTGCCCGCGATAGTACCGGGCGAGGGGGCGCCGTTTAAGCCCTGCGCGGGTTATCCCGCGCAATTGCGGCGGCCGCGGCAATGGCGGTTTCGGCTTTCTGTCGCTCTGTTCCGCCATGATCAGTTCCTCGTTGCGCGGATATCGCGCTCACGCAGGATTGCTTCGACGATTCGGCGAAGGCGGCGCACGGAGCCTCCTGACCAGTGTCGTGCGATGGCCTCGCGCTCGACCCCATCGAGTGGCATCACCCAGCTCTGGTCGAGGCCGCGCTCTTTGGCGAGGTCGGCGATCACCGCCGGCAGCAGAGCGTCCAAATGATTGGCCGTCGGCTTGGGAAACGTCACGATGCGAAAGCGGTCCCGGATAGGGCTCGGCAGCGGATCGAGACTGTTGGCGGTGGCGACGTAACTCACCTGCGACAGATCGAGATTGGTCTGCAATGCGGGGTCCGGATATCGGCAATTTGTTTCGGATTCGAGAAAACCAAGCATACAGTCCCAGAGACGGCCGTGGTCGGACCTCGTCGCCGCTTTCTCGAATTCATCCAGGAGGACCAGTACGTTTGCCGTTTTGCCTTGCGCTATGGCAAGAAAAGGATGGCATGGCTCGCTCGAGTACCAGCGCCGGTCGGTCCCCCCGAACACCGCGCCGTCGGAACGACTGGCGTCGGTCCGCCAAACGTGGAGGCCCAACACCTCACCGAGCCGACGAGCAAACCGGCTCTTACCGCCGCCGGGTTCGCCCACGATGAGGAGGGGGCGTAGCTGAATCGTTGCGCGCCCCACTAGATCGGCTAGTGCGAAGTCAACCACTTCGGCGGCGTACGGGAACTCGAACAGCAGAGCGGTGCGCGCGTCGTGCAGCACCGGAGTCTGCACGAGCGGCAGTGCGGTATTGATGACGTTCTTCAATGGGCCGATGATGTCCTTGAGCTTCTGGCTCTTCATCTCCTGGTCGGACAAGCGCGCGACCACGAGATGGTGGTCGGGAATGGTTGCCGCAATGGCGGTGGGCTGTTGCTGGACAGCTTCGGCTTGATCCTCGGATTCTTGTTTTCTTTTGCGGTCTTCTTGCTCCCGATACTCGCGCCGGAGTGCGGCCTTGGCTGCGATGATCCGGTGTTCCGCCATGCGGTATCCAAGCCTATCGGCGTTCGCAGCTGCTGAGACCATCTTCGGCAGAACGTGGGTGCAAGCCGGCAGCGCGGCCCAACCGTAGGTGAACCCTTCGAGGTCGCTGCAGAGCTCCTCGTCGGCGTGCCTGACACCTACGTGAAGCGCCTGGACGAGGGCTTTGCCAACCCTGCGGTGCAGCTCGAAGTATTCGTCAGTGGACGGTGTCGGCAAGCTCACAAGCCGGATGCTATCGGCAAGGCCCCTAAGCACCGGCTCATTCTGACCGGCAGCGAGGTGGTCAAGTTCATCCGCGAGTGCCAAGGCGGCCTCGAGCGATCTGCTAGTGGCCCATGCAAGGTTAAATGGCAATTGCGGACAGAGTTCGTCAACCTCCGCGATGAGCCGCTCCTCGATATGGTCGGCCTCATCGATGATGAGCTTTGCGTAGCGCAGAAGCCGGGGCAGACCCTTCAGGCACTCATCCGAATCGGCCGAATCGGCAGCGGCGCCGGTCGAGACGACATCCTCCGCCGCCGGC
This sequence comes from Bradyrhizobium sp. WSM2254, assembly GCF_000472645.1. Lineage (NCBI taxonomy): Bacteria > Pseudomonadati > Pseudomonadota > Alphaproteobacteria > Hyphomicrobiales > Nitrobacteraceae > Bradyrhizobium > Bradyrhizobium sp. WSM2254. Next base: position 2,445 of record NZ_AXAB01000050.1, read on the forward strand.
AGATCGAAGTCGTCGTCACCACCGTTATCAGTGCTCACGTGCCGCTCTCCTCTTGGCAGAAAAAATCGGAGAGCGCAGCTTCCGTCTGAGCAAACCGATGTGGATCACGCGCGGAACGAAAGTGGTGCGCGAGCCGTGAGGTGGCGAGTTCAGCGGCGAAGGGATGGTCGAACTCAATGCGACCTATGACGTGCGACAGCACAAGTGCGGCCGCAGCGTCGTTGTCCAGGGCGGAACGGAGCAGGGCAGTCATCGCGATGTCGACCGACAGTGACACCTCACGTATCGGCACGAGCGAGAGCGCCGCGGCGATCGCCGCCGCAGGATCACCTCTCAACGCAGCTGCGACTTGCTCGCCAACATGGATCACGGCGATTCCTTCCAGAGCGTTCCGCACGAGGAGGTGCTCGGCGTCGCGGAAATGATGCATCGGCAGCATCCGCCACCATGCCAAGGGCGAAACGTCCTCCGCGCGGAAGGGCCAGGCGTCGTCGTGCTTGTTGATTGAAACAGGCATCTGATCGCTCCCTTACTTCGCGATGATGATCGGCTGGGGGAAGCGGCGCGGTACCCAGACCCGAGCGGCGGCGTGAGCGCCGGTGACCACTTTCGCGGCAATCGCCGGGGACGGAAACCAAACGGCCGCCAGCAGGCGCTCGCGATTAGCAACGCCTGATATTGCGACCAGGGCTTTCTTCTCTCTCAGCTCATTGCGGCGCGTCTCGACGATGTCATGGGCGCTTCCGTTGACCGGAGTTCGTACTTCAGCGCCTGGCAGGACGACAAAGCCGCCGTCGACAGTGGGGTAGCCGCGAGCCCATAGACCCACGTAGTTGAGCTCAAGTTCGCTTCCAGCCGGCGGCGTGGCGACCACGTCAATTCGGATCGGGTCTTCATCATTCGGACCGACGGGGTCGTCATCGAGTTCAGGGGACAAAGCGACACGGCGCTGACTATCGAAATTGGAGTCAAGCGCCAGACAGCCGGCGTCGAACAACAGCTGACGAGCGTGTTCGAGGAGCCACTGCAACTCGCCGCGCTTCTCCTCATCTGCCGTGGGCATTTGCGGGGTGCGCTCATTGGCGATGTTCACATGACCGGCCGTTTGCGCGATGTCCCACAAGCGGTACTGCAGATAGACGGCGGGAACCTTATTCGGCCACGGTTCCGGATGGCCAGTCGCGATGTATGCGACGCGAGCGAACGCCTTGGTCGGGTCTAAGAGATGCTGGTTGATGCGAGTGCTTGCGTTGGAGGTCTCGCCAAAATATGCCGTGTCATGGTTCATCAACACGTAGGCGGCAGGACCCGAGGCCAATGCCGCGAGATGAGCTGCTTGAGCCAAGGGGATGGCGCAAACCGCAACACGGCTTACGGCGTCGCGAACCAGGCGCGGGCCGGTGATACCTTGGAGCGGGCGGTAAACTCTTGTCGTGCAGAACGACCGAGGCGAAGGCAGTTCGATGGTGATTGACATGATTGATACCCCTTGTTGCGAGGGGCCGCGGGCCGACGTCGTGAGCTGAGCGATCGATGCCGTTCCGGCTGAGTGAGCCAGGTAAGACCAAAGCCAAAAGCGCCGGTAACATCCAGTCGGCTCGATGAGCACAAACGTGCGGTCGGACCGAACGCAGGAGCACAGCGCAAGTTGGCTCGATCTCTATGGCGCCCTCGGCGCCTCACGAGGCCAAACCTGCGACCGTTTCCTAGTCCGTGACCGGGAAAATGGCCGTGGACGGCGGCAGCGAGCCGATTCCCAGGACGCGCTCGCGCGTCACTGAGTTTGAAGGGGGAAGCTCCCCGAGCAGCAAGTGGTGGTGGGGCAGATGCGCCGAATCGGCGATATACTGGCTGTCAGCCATGGTCGACTCTCCTATAGTCGGGTGTGGTCAGGCTGTCGTTCGGTGTTCCAGACCGGACGGCAGCCGCTTCGCGTGATCCGTGAAGCTGAAGCAAATATGCCCATAGGCCAGCCGCTTCGCCAGCGGCGGCGCACGAAGATGGTTAATGCAGGCGTTCGCCGAGGGCATCAGCGCAACGTTGACCGATTTCCGGTGTGTCGCGGCTCCGCAGATTGACCTAGCTGGGATCCATCGTTGAGCTCGGCTCGCTGCTCAATTCGAAATGGATCCAGGCGCTTACTGCATGTGAGGCAGGGTCAACATTGCGCGCCGTTTGGGTGGCAGAACCCGCGCCGACGAAAGCTATCTCGCCAGAGACTTCTTCAACGACCTGCTAGGGCTTCCACTCCTCGCACTTGACGCTCATCGGCGCGCGGTAGCGCTTGCGAACACGTGCGACTTCCTCCGGGGCGGGCGTAGGCGTCGGAAATCGGCCACCCGCCTCGCCGGCGCGTGCGTAGTGTCGGGTTGCCGTCTCGTCAGTGGCGTGCCCCAATAGCGCCGCAACAATTGCAAGTCCGAGCTCCTTGTCCTCCGGCGAGCGCGCGGAGACCACGTAGTTCATTTTCCACCGGGCGGTCGCGGCGTGCCGCGCTGATGATAGCGTAGGGCGGCGCTGTCGCCTCGGGAAAAGCTGCTTGGTCACTCGCCGCATCAGCGATTCCAGCGTTGATATGAGGGTGTCGTAGCATCCATTGGCGGCTGCCTCGCGCGCCGCAAAGATCCAGGCTTTCGTCTGGGCGACTAGATCCTCGGGTAGCCATTCCCATCTCAAAACGCGCGTTTCGCCGTGCGCGCGTCCGTTTGAGTGCTTGCCGTTTACGAGCGTCAATTGCCACGCGTAGTCGGGATCGCTGGACGGTCCGAATTTAGCCGTCGGCCATTCGACGAGCCGTGCACCGGTGAGCGAGCCGACCGTCAGGCAATCCACCAAAGCGCTCGCATTCGGGCTCGTTGTGGCTAACGCGCCATGGCAGATGCGGTCCAAATCGTCATCGAGGCGCTTCTGTTTCTGCGCCGAGGTGTGCGGCACCCCATCGTCGGGCCTCTCAACGGATTCGACATCCTTCAATATCGCGATCGCCGCGCGCGTTTGCGGGTCCAAGGCGGGCTGGTTCAGTGCGACCTCGTTCAGCATGAAGGTGACGGCGGCGCGGTTCTGCCGGAAGCTCGCCGCGGCAAGCTGCGGGCGGCGGGCAACCATGGTTTGAGCAAGCTCGGTCGGCGACAGAGGGCGCTTTGCTTTCTTGCTCGCCGCTGTGGCGATCTGCTTCGCACGCCTGCGGTATGAATCCTCGGTTTTTTCTTTCCGGGTCGTCGTCTTGTTGGTGGTCATCGCTAGTACCTCAAAGCCAGGGAGGGGAAAGGATGTTGTGGCGCTTCGTGTGCGAGGCGATTTCACGCACGAACGCCTCGACCGCTGCCTTCGCGTTGAGCAGGTAATCGGGGGCGAAGGGGCTGTAAACGAGCGTCGTCTCGATCGAATCCGGCGGGCGGAGGTGCCCGAGAAACAGCGAGATCTCGAGCGGCTCAACGCCATTCCTCAGCATGTAGCGACCGAGAGCATGGCGAATGGAGTACGTGTTTTCGCCTCCCGGTAGTTTTGCGCGGCGGCAAGCTGCCGCGAACCCCGTGTCGATTTCACCTACCGGTTCGCGGCGCCAGTTAATGATGAAGCCGGGTGGCAGGTCGCGCGTCCAGGGCTCAAGCGTGGCGGTGATGGGAAGCGTGGGACGCCATTTGTCCGTCTGAACGCGGCCGGGCGCGTTGAGATGGATGAGGCCATAGGTCCGGTCGATCTGCGCGGCGGTCACGTCGAGGATCGCACCGATCCGACTGGCAGTGTTGATGATGTAAACAGTTGCGACAAGGAGATGGAGGAAGTCGAGGGCGTCGATGAGCGCGGCGATCTCGCGTGGCGTCATCACGCGACCTTTTGGCGCGGCGCTGCGGGCGTGGTTCTTCGTCAGATAGTATGGCACGGCCGGAACGTGATGGCGCGGCAGCCGCCGCTCGTTGGCCGCCAGTTTGCAGGCGCTTCGCAAAACCGTGAGCGTACGGTGCGCAGTCGAACGCGAGATTCCTTCGGCCAAAGCCGCTTCGAGGAAGTTGTCGAAGTCCGACTTGACCATAGTCTGCAACGCTTTGCTGCCAACCAAGCGCGTCATGCGATCGATAGCGACCCCGCCGAATTCAGCAGATGCTTGCTTTTCGACGGTCGGGCGATAGAAATCGAGCACCTCGGCCACGGTGCGGAGGGGTTTCTGCACCAGAGCCTCTGCGGGGTCGCCGGTCACGCCGCGGTCAACGAGGCTGCGTACCTGAACGCAGGCATTTTCGATGCTCGTGGTCAGCAACGAGCGGTAGACCGTTTTTCCGATTTCCTCGACGTAGGCTCTTACGTAGAGATTCGGCGTGCCTTTGTGGCGGCACACGACGAACTCGCCGATTTCTTCGAGCTTTTCGTAAGCCATCAGCGAGCCTGCGCGTCGATCTCGGCCTCGGCGCGGACCGCTGAAGCGGTGTTGGGCTGCTGGCCGTCTTTAGGCGAGGAGGCGGCGCTGATATCGCCCCGTGCGAAGGCCCGCACCGCGATGGCGGGGAAATACAAGACGCGGAATCCGGCGATGGCGCGGAGCCGCCCCTCCTTGGCTGCCTTTCTGACAGCACCGGGGCTGATCTTGAGGGCCTCCGCCACGTCTAGCGTCGAGAGCAGCATGTAGTCGCTGCAGCAGTCGAGATCGATCATTGGTGCTCTACTCCATTTACCATATCACTGGCTCTATCGGTTGCTTTAGGAACCAACGCCATGCGATCCAACGTCTTTCGTGCCCCGGCAACGGTCAACGACCCGCGACCACAAGAGGCGGGAAAACCTGTTGAGAGCCGGAAGTCCGAGGAGGTGTTCGAGTTCGCCTCGGACCCTGATACGTCGGACGGTCGCGACTGATAGGAGGACCGTCACGTATCCGGGCGGAAGCCGGCGGTAACGACGGTAGTAATCGAGCACGAAGGTCGCTGCTTCGACTTTGATCAACTGCCGCCGCCGCACGAGATGGGCGACCCGCTCCTGGAGCCTACGCGGTGAAACCTGCCGGCGCATGCTTCACCTCGAGCATCTTCTGGAGCTCGGCGCCCGTGGCGTTCCACCAGACGGCCAGTTCGGAGGCACATGCAGTGGCCGCGAAGACGTGCACACCGAGACGGCTCGCCAGTTTATCGAACGGCAGCATCAGCGCCGAGGCGATGTCCAGGCCAGCATCCGAACAGAGCTGCAGGGCGCGCCCGGCAACGAGCGGGATGGACAGCTGGGGGATGGCGCCCGCCGCAATCTTCAGGCGGGCGAAGGCTTCGGCCTGTTCCGACTGCTCCGGCCAGTGGAACGGGCCATTGCGGCCCGACAATCCGAGCGCGCGGGGCAGATTCGGAGCGACCTTCTCGAGGCCCTTCAGATAGCGTTCGGCTTGACCCATGTGCTCGGCGGAGCAACTCGTCATGACGATCGACATGCCGCGGATCCCCATCGCCGCAAGTGTCGCGTCGAAGTTCGTTGCGGCAAGCACTTCCAGCCGGTGCGCAGCGGTCCCGCCAGGCCAGTCGACGATCACCGCGCCGCCGCTCCGTGGAATCCGCATGATCGCCTCGTAGAAGGGCGAGAGTACCCCGACCAAGCCTCCGGTCCGGGTCGCGGCGCTGGTGAACTCCTCGAGCGGGATGAAGATCTCGGTGTCAGCGCAGCCGCTGTCGTGTCCGCGGCGACGGGCGCTCTCGATCCGTACGCGGGTCACGGGCCGGCCCGCCTCCCGGTACAGATGGCTGGTCCGGTTGGCCAAGGTGCTCTTTCCGATCGCGGTCCCATCGGATCCGATCTCGACGAGATCGATCAGATTGGGTTTGGTCTCCTTCTTAGGTGTCTTCATCATTCAAACTCCTGATTTGAGCGAGTAGAGCCGCTGAGCGGCGGGTGTCCGCCGGCAGGTCGAAGCCGGCCGGCGGTCCGTTCGGCATGGGCCGAAGGGAGCTGTTGGCGCGCGCAGGCGTTGGCGCGTCCTGAAGCGGGGGGCGGTTGAGGAGGCCTTGGATCGGCGCTCCGTCAGGCGCTGCATTGGCCTGCGGTGCATTGCAGGCCTCTGCAGCGACCTGCATGTCCATGCAGCTTTCGGCCGGGCACTGCCGCATGGCGGGCGCACGGGCGGCGCGTTCGCGGGCGCGGCTGAGCGCGCTGGACACGGTGCCGGCTGGCAGCGGCGTGCCGTCCGAGCGGGCGATGCCGGCCTCCGCCAGCAACTGCCCGATCATGACCGCGGTGGCGCCGGCTGCGGCGAGATACTCGAACAGGCTAAAGTGAGCATCGAAAATGCTCTGGAAGCAGGCCGCTCCGAACACCCCGCGCCCCTCGCTGCCGATCTGCAGCAAGCGCTGGCGTGGTTCGGGGGGCAGCCGGTCAAGCAGGCGTCCGGTCGGAGGGGAGAGCACCCGGCTCATGCGAGCACCTCCAGCAATGCCGGGCGGCTTCCACGAACTTTCCACGTTGCGCTCAAAACGCCGGAGAATGGCGACGAACGAGGCCGCATGACGTGGAACGAAAAGGATTTGAGATCAATAAGATACGCTGGCGGGACCTTCCTTGACATGGTAGGGGTCACAGGTTCGATCCCTGTCGTGCCCACCACGCTTCGCCTCCGGCTTCGCGTGGCACAGCCTGGAAGATTGCGGCGAAGCGTGTCCGGCGTAGCTCGAAGAGCGTAGACGGACTGGAGCGTCTTGCTCCGCTTCTCTGGAACACCGCGAGACCCGGATCACGCCACGCTCCATTCGGGCTTCGATTCTGGATCGCAGCTATTTCAGTTCCGTGTTCGCGACCGGCAGGACGGACGCGACGGACCAGCCGTTCGCATCCCGCACGTAGGTCTGGCTGATCAGAAACGTATTCTGTTGCGGCGGCTTGCCGGGAAGGCCGCGCGTGAAGACGATGGGAACGAGGACCTGCATGACCTCGTTCGAGATCACGGCGACGTGGAATTTCGACATGTCGGGCTCGAGGTGCCAGGTGCCCTCGTAGTAGCCCTTGAAGCGGTCCGCGACCGCATCACGGCCTCTGGTTTCGATGCCTCTCGCAAACAGCAGCGTGCCGGGCGAATTCCACAGCATGGCCTTCACATCGTCCGCGTTGTGCGCATTCTGCGCGGCAATGAACTTCTCGAAGATGGTTCGTGCTTCGGCATCATTTGCCGCGGCCAGCGCAGGCCCGACCGACCAGACTATCATGGCGAGCAACAGCGCCGCGGCAGTCGCCGCAAGATGGCGGCGCCGTGCAAATGGTCGTGGCCTGACGTGGACTGGAGACATCTCGGACGGGGGCATGTTCACCTCTCTTTTGGATGACGATAATCATACCACCAGCCGCCTCGCCGGCTTTTCAGGATCGCGCGATCAGCGATCACCTCGGCATCACAGATGCGTTGGTTCAGGTCATGCCGGTTGCCGCGGGACGTAACGGGCAAACTCTCGTCGCCACCGTCAAGTTGAGTTATCGTGTCGCGGTTGAAGTAGCCTGGATGGAGCGAAGCGCAATCCGGGCTTCGATTTCATCCCAGTCGCGAGCCTGACCATGAGCACATCCGTCATCGAACAGGCAAAGATCCAGGCGCAGGTGCTGGTGCCGCTGGTTAGGGCGCTCCAGGCCGAGCTCGGCGAGGCGCGCGCCAACGCGCTGGTGCGCAAGGCGCTGGGCGATCTCTATCGCGGCTTCGGCGAGGAATTCTGGAAGGCAAAGAACGAGAGCGATCTCGGCAAGGCCGTCTCGTCGGCGTTCAGGGCCTATGCCCGCGACGATGCGCTCGCCTATGACGTGATCGAGCAGAGCCACGACGCCTTCGCGTTCGACGTCAAGCGATGCGCCTATGCCGAGTTCTACAAGGCGCTGGGCGAGCCGGAACTCGGCTTTCTCCTGATCTGCACCGCGGACTTCGCGACCGCCGAAGGATTCGGCCCCGACGTCAGGCTCACGCGCACGCAGACGATCATGCAAGGCGCCGATCATTGCGACTTCCGCTACCGGCGCGATGACGGCGGGGCGCGATGAGAGGGGCGCCTCTCACGCAGCTCCGTCGCTTGCCCCCCGCAGCAAGCCCTTCAGTCCGCCCGGATAGAGGCTAGGTCCGCCCTCCACGTCGAGATCGGCGAGGTCGAACCAGCGCGCGACGATCTGCTCGCCGTTGTCCTCGCGGAAATCGATGCGGTCCTGGCCGCCGAACGCGCCGTCCGGAAATGCCACCTCGGCGATGAACATCACCTCGTGCCCAATGGCGTCCTCGTGCACGAAAATGTTCTCCATCATCAACGGCTCGCCTTTGATGGTGATGTCGAGGCCGAGCTCTTCCCTGAATTCCCGTATCAGCGCAGTCCGCCAGCTCTCGCCGAATTCGATCTCGCCGCCGAGCGGACGGACACCCCTGAGCCGGCCTGCATTGTCGCGAACCTCGGCCGCTAGCAGGCGCCCGGCCCGCCAGTGCAGGCCGATCGCGACAACCCTGATGCCGGGATGGGGGCGCCATGTGGTCATGGGGGCATCGTTATCGTGCTCGCCGCGGCTGCGCAATGCGCGCCGGCGAATGTCGTCGGGCCTGGATCGCTTTCAGCATGCAAAAGCTTCGCAGCCTTGATCCGTGACGTCCTGCCTGCCATTGTCCGGTCATCCACCACGGCGACGGGCGTGGTGAGATCCAGATTGTGGCGTTCGGCGACAGGTGTCGCTTCGCCGGACGTGAAGAGAAGGCAAGTTGGCGAGATGAGCAGTGTGAACAAGCCCGGCGGCAACTACCTGCCGGTGATCATCCATGCTGGAATTGCGTATGTCAGTGGTCAGCTCCCGCGTCGCGGCGAAGACCTGCTATATGCGGGCAAGGTCGGTGCAGGTGTCGACATCGCGGCCGCGCAAGAGGCTGCGGCCCTTTGCGCTGATCTCTGCATTGCCGCCATCAACCACGCCACAGGCGGCGAGGACAGGGTCGTCCAGGTCCTGCAACTCGTGGGATACGTCGCCTCGGCGCCTGGATTTACCCAGCAGTCGCAAGTCATGAACGGTGCCTCCGACCGGCTGATCGAACGCCTCGGCGATCGCGGTCGTCACACGCGTACGTCCGTCGGCGTCGCCGAGTTGCCGCGAGGGGCGCCGGTCGAGCTGAGCATGATCGCCGCTGTTCGGGCCTAGGACGGCGCTCAGCCCCTTATCCGACGAGATACTTGGCGACCGCCGCCTCGTCCCACGCAATTCCGTTGCCGGGCTCCTCGCCCGGCAGCGCAAAGCCGTCCTTGATCGTCAAACGCGCCGAAAGCACCGCGTCGGCCCAGTCGACATATTCCAGCCAGTGCGCGGTCGGCGTCACGCACAGCAGGTGTGCGCTGACCTCCGAGAACAGATGGGTGGACATCTCGATGCCGGCGGCATGCGCGAGCGATGCGGCGCGGAGCCAGCCGGTGACACCGCCGATGCGCTGCACGTCGGGCATCACGTAATCGCAGGCTTCCGCCGACAGCGCCGATTGCATCGCGAAGGCGCTGTCAAAATTCTCGCCGATCTGGACCGGCGTGCCCAGCGCGTCCGCGATGCGGGCGCAGCCGGCGTAATCGTCGTGACGGATCGGCTCCTCGATCCAGGTCAGCCCCTCGTCGTCGAGCATCTCGCCGCGGCGGATCGCCTCGGTCACCGTGAGCGCCTGGTTGTAGTCGCACATCAGCGTGATCCGGTCGCCGACGGCGTTTCGCACCGCGCGCACCACGGCGAGATCCTCCCGCGCATCGGGCCGGCCGACGCGGATCTTGGCGGCGTGAAAACCCTCGGCCAGCAGCTTGTGCGCCTCTTCCACCGCGGCGCCCGCCGGCATGATGCCGAGCCCCTTCGAATTGTAGGCCTTGACCGGTTTCGGCGCGCCGCCGAGCAGCCTCGCCAGCGGCAGGCCGCGTGTGCGGGCCAGCGCGTCCCAGGCCGCCATGTCGATGCCGGACTGCGCCAGCCGCTGCAGGCCGGCGAGGCCCAGCAGCGTAAAGCGCTGGGTCAGCTTGCGCTCGATCTCGAACGGCAGCAGCTCGTCGCCGGCGAGCAGCTCCGACATTTCCGTGACCATCGCCGTCAGCGGCTTCAAGGCCGACGGTGTGATCGAGAACAGATAGGCGTGCCCGCGGGCGCCCTGGTCGGTCTCGCAGTCGATCAGCACCAGCGGCGCCTTCGCGACCGCCCCGGTCGAGGTCTGGAGCGGCAGGTTCATCGGCACGATCACAGGCCGCGCAATGAAGCGCTTGATGCGGACGGTCTCGGTCATGGGCACTGGTTCCGGATTTATCAACGCAGGTTGATCCCGATCTTAAACCTTCGTGATGAAACGGAAAGACGCTTGGTGCGACCACCATAAAATGGGGTTGCGCGGGGGCGCGTTTGTTGGCTCTGTGCCGCCGCAGGCTTTGCCGCAAATCGCGAGAGGTTTGCGACAAAAATGCACGCAACGGAGCCACAGAGTGAAACAAGAGATCGCCGAAGAACAGCGCAAGAGCGGCATCCTGACCGGTGCCGCGATCGCCTTCCTGCTGCTCGCGCTGCCGCTCGCGGTGTGGCTGGACCTGACCGAGCTCTCCAAGACGGCGCTGCGCCGGCAGGCCGCCGATCTCAATTCGGTGATCACGAGCGTGCGCAGCTATTACGCGACCAACGTGGTCGGGCGCATCATCGCCAATCCGAACGGCACGACCAGGGTGGTCCACAACTACGAATCCGTCCCCGGCGCGATCCCGATCCCGGCGACGCTGTCGCTGGAGCTCGGACGGGTGATCGGCGCGCAGCAGGAGAACATCACCTACCGCTTTGTCTCGGACTTCCCGTTCCAGAACCGTGCGCCGCACCAGCTCGACAAGTTCGAGAAGGACGCGCTCGACGCGCTGCGCAGGGATCCCGAGCAGAAGATCGTCGAGACCGAGACCTCGCTGTTCAACGACAAGGTCCGCCTCGTCGCCCCCGTCACGATGGGCCCAGCCTGCGTGAGCTGCCACAACAGTCATCCCGAAAGCCCGAAGAAGGACTGGAAGGTCGGCGATATCAGGGGCATCCAGGAGGTGATCATCGCCCAGCCGATCGCCGCCAACATCTTCTCGTTCAAGTTCCTGCTGGCCTATTTCCTGATCGCCGCGGGCAGCGGCCTGTCGTTCCTCTCGCTCCAGCGCCGCCAGGCGAGCCGCATCAAGGGCATGAACAAGGAGCTCGAATCCGCCAACGACTTCCTCGCCTCGCTCTCGATGAAGATCTCGCGCTACATCCCGCCGCAGGTCTACAAGAGCATCTTCTCCGGTCAGAAGGACGTCACCATCCACACCGAGCGCAAGAAGCTCACGATCTTCTTCTCCGACATCCAGAACTTCACCGCGACCGCGGAGCGCCTTCAGCCCGAATTGCTGACCCAGCTCCTCAACGAATACTTCACCGAGATGTCGGCGATCGCCCATGAATATGGCGGCACCATCGACAAGTTCATCGGCGACGCCATGCTGATCTTCTTCGGCGACCCCGAGACCAGGGGCGATCGCGCCGATGCCGAGGCCTGCCTCCAGATGGCCTGGCGGATGCAGCAGCGGCTCGCCGAGCTCAATGCGAAGTGGCGCGCCTCCGGCATCGAGCAGCCGTTCCGCTCGCGCATGGGCATCAATTCCGGCTATTGCAATGTCGGCAATTTCGGCAGCAGCGACCGCATGGACTACACCATCATCGGTGCCGAAGCGAACCTCGCCGCGCGCCTGCAATCGATCGCCGAGCCCGGCGGCATCGTGCTGAGCTACGAGACCTTTGCGCTGGTCAGCGACATCGTCCGCGCTCACGCGCTGCCGGCGATCACGATGAAGGGTATCAGCCGCGAGGTCATTCCCTATTCGGTCGACGCGCTGAACGATGCCGCAGCGGAGAAGAGCGGCATCATCACCGAGCGCGCGCCAGGCCTCGAGCTCTATCTCGATCCCGCGGTGGTGAAGTCAGGCGACGCCGCGCGCGTGCGCTCGCTGCTGGAAAGCGCACTGGCCTCGCTGAAGCCGGCGTGAGGCGTCCGTCGTTTCCGATCGAGAGAGTTTGCCGCGTGGCACCCCTCTCCCTAACCCTCCCCCGCAAGGGGGGAGGGAACGCACCTATGCGCGTGGCTGCTTCAAGGTGACGATAGTTGGCTTTGAGCTTGTGAGCCCGGCTCTCGCCGCTCGGCACACTGCGCTCCCTCCCCCCTTGCGGGGGAGGGCGGGGGAGAGGGGTAACCCGGCAAAAGGTGCGCCTGAGCAGGCTAGCGCGCCGCGCCTTCCGTGAACGCCGTCTCGATCACCTCGCCGAAGAGCTGCCAGGAGCGGCCGTCAAACTGGACCAGCCGCATCTGCTTGATCGGCAGATAGCTGGTGGGCGAGGTGCTCATCCTGATGTTGGGCAGCGCAACGGAGGGCTGATAACTCTTAAGCGAAGCCGCCTGGCGCATGATGTTCTCGCGCGAGAGGTCGTCGCCACATTGCTGCAGCACCTTGGTCAGCGCCTCGGCCGCGGCGTAGCCATAGACTGCCGCGCTGTTGTTCGTGCTTTCGATCTGATGGTACCGGTCCATGAAGGCGAACCAGTCCTTCATGGCGGGATCGTCTTTCCATGCGGGATCGCTCGGATCCTTCAGGAAGGCGGCCGAGATCACGCCGGCCGAATTTTCCAGGCCCGCCGGCGCCATCGCATTGGCGATCGAGGCGGAGGCGTCGTTCACGATGAAGACCGGACGCCATTTGAGCGACGCCGCCAGCTTGATCACCTTGGACGCCGTCGACGGCACGCCGAGAAAGACGAAGATATCGGCGCCCGCGCGCTTCAGGATCGAGACGTGCCCTTCGAGATGCTCGTCGTTGATGTCGAAGGCGATGTCGACGAGGACGAGACGGTTGAGGTCGCCGAGACCTTCCTGGATGCCCTTGTAGAGCATGCGCCCGAACTGGTCGTTCTGCCAGAGCACGACGATCTTCTTCCTGGGATAATAGGCCTGGATGTAGTTGGCGTAGATGCGCCCCTCCGACCGGAACGATGGCTGCCAGCCCATGGTCCAGGGAAACGCCTTGGCCTGGCTCAGCTCCTCGTCGCCAGAGGCGAGGAAAAGCTGCGGGATCTTCTTCTCGTTCAGATACCGGCGCGTGGCGAGATTCCCGGGCGTGCCGAACGAGCCGAACATGAGATGGACGTCGTCCTTCTCCACCAGGTTGCGGGTCAGCTCCAGTGCGGCCGCCGGATCGGAATTGTCGTCGCGGGTGATGAAGCGGATCTTGCGTCCGTTGATGCCGCCGCGCGCGTTGATCATGTCGAAATAGGCGGCCTCCGCCGTGCCGATCGCGCCGAATTCCGAGAGCGGCCCCGAATACGGCATGACATTGCCGATGCGGATTTCGTTGTCGCTTGCGGATTGATCTGCGTGTTGCTGCGACATCGCGCCGAGCGAGGCGAACGCGACCACGAAAACGAGCAGCATCCTGCCGACGATGCGCATGTCCGACACCTTGATGTTGGCCCCACATGGAGGTCGGCTCAACTGGTCAAGCCCGCTTGATCTAGGTCAAGCGTTTGTCAATCGTGTGGCTTGACGGTTCGTTTTCGAAGCGGCGCACTTGTCGTCCACGAAATGGCAGGCGTGCTGACGCGCCGATGTCTTGGCCGACTCGGGGTTGCACTCGGCGGGTTTGGAATCGTCCGATGAAAAATGAATCGATCTGTGTAAGATCACGTTCGGGATAGCGGGCCTTAATTTGGATGGTGGTCAATATTGACCAGTGGCAGCAGAGCTCATGGTTCCATGATGGTCCATCACCGCCCCCATCCGCATCCATCGGTGACTGAGAGTATCGCGCTCCCGCCGGATCCAGGCGAGTCTCATGACCATTCAGCGACCACCTTGTCCTAAATGCCAGACAACAACGATGCTGGCGCGCATCACGCCCGGCCCCGCCGGTTTTGACATTCGTACCTTCGAATGTCCCGCTTGCAATTTCGTCGATCAGATCGAGGTCGAACTGGTCGACCCGATGAGATCGGCCAAAACCCTGGCTTGGTTTCAGAGCGAATTGCGGGCGCCCACGTAGGGGCGCGCGACCCGGAACGATCGAGCGCCGGAAGCCGAGAGGCGGGCGTTGGTCGAGAAGAGCCGATTGCAGCGCTCGGCTTGCGAAAGACGCACGACCAATTCTTTAAAGCCCCACGCAGAATTGTCTGCAATAGAGATCTGCCAAGAGCCGCATTGGCCGATACAGGCAAAGGGTCCGTGCTACCGTTCAGCCGAAAAGTTGACGAGGCGCAGCTTGGCCGCTTGTGCAGTCGCGGACGAAGGTGTCGGCGTTGTCTTCTCAAAGTCCGCGAGAATGCTGGCGCTGAGCTCCGAGGCAGGGACCGGCCGGCCGAAGAAGAACCCCTGGGCCTGATCACCGTCGGCCGATTCGAGGAAAGCCGCCTGGTTGGCGGTTTCGACGCCTTCGACCGTCACTCGCATGTGCAACTCGCGTCCGAGCGCGATGATCGCTTTCACGACCGTCCCGACCTGACAATGGGAGCCGTCGAGGCCCTGTATGAAGCTTCGATCGATCTTGATCTTGTCGAACGGAAAGCGCCACAGGTAGCTGAAGCTCGAATAGCCGGCCCCGAAATCGTCCATCACGATCGCTACGCCCATCGCCTTGAGCGTCAGGAGCTGCGCCATGATCGTCTCGGTGTTGCCGAGCAGCAGGCTTTCGGTGATCTCCAATTCGAGCCGGTGCGCCGCGAGGCCCGCCTCTTTCAGTGCGGCGGCGACGATGCCGCTGATGCTACCCGCCACGAACTGCGCGGGCGACAGGTTCACTGCAACGGTCAGGTGCTCCGGCCAGGTCGCGGCGGTGCGGCATGCCTCCCGCAATACCCATGCGCCGATCTGGTCGATAAGCCGCAACTCCTCGGCGACGGGAATGAAGGTCAATGGCGGAATGAGCGTTCCGTCCGCCGCGGGCATACGGATCAGCGCTTCGAAGCCGACAAGGCGGCGCTGAGACATTTCGAAGAGCGGCTGGTAGTGCAGTTCGAAGCGATCATTCAGCACCGCCTCGCGGATTGTCCTCTCGAGCTCGATTCGCGCTTGCAACGCAGTATCCATCTCGGGCAGGAAAAACCGGATGCAATTGCGTCCGGCTGCCTTGGCCGCGTACAGCGCCAGATCGGCGCTCTTGAGCAACTGCTCCGCGGTGGTGGCTTGCTCCGGCGCCAGGGCCACGCCGATGCTGGCGGTGGTGAGGATCTCGTGCTGCTTGAACCTCACCGGAGCATTTACAGCGGTGGCAAGATGGCGCGCAAACGACTCGGCCTGCGTCCTGCCGGCGACGTCATACTGCACGACGACGAACTCGTCCCCGCCGAGCCGGGCCACCACGTCGTCGATCCGGACCGTTGCGCGCAGACGCTCCGCGATGGACTTGAGCAGAAAATCGCCACCGTCATGACCAAGCGTATCGTTGACCTCCTTGAAGCGGTCGACGTCGATGAAGTGCACGGCAAGGCTGCCGCCCCGCTTCGGCAAGTGAACGAGAGCTCTCTCCAGTTTTTCGATCAGATGGGGACGATTGGTCAGTCCGGTCAACGCGTCATGGTGGGCGAGGAATCGGATGCGTCGGTCAGCCTGCTTCACCTTTGTTTCACGATACCACGCAATCGCGGGAATGGAGAAGGCGAGGCCCGACAGCAGGCAAAGGAATACGGCCGCGGTCAGGAACGTATTGTGGACATTCTTGCGTTGCTCGGTTTCATCCACATAGGCCGCAACGACCGCGGTGAGGCGACCATCGGTCTGGACCGGGACATAGGCGCGGGCGAAGAATGCCGGTCGGTCGGGTGAACTTCCCTCCCTGACGTCGACGATCGGGCGACCGTCAATCACTGATCGCGCCGCATCGGGGCTGTATTCGGACAAGTCGACGAGCGCGATCTTTTCGCGGGTCGAAACGAGCTGGGAGTAGCCATTGCGGTTGAATATTTCGTAGTGAAAGACCTCGCCGGAATTTCGCGCCGACAGGAAGAACCTCAGACTCGCGGCTGAAGGCTGCTCGCCGCCGGCGATCTGCTCAAGATCGGTGACGCTGGCCGCCAGGAAGCTCGCCCAGCTGCGTGCGGTCGACATCGCATCTTGGCGGAGAAGGTGATCGGTCGTGATCTTCAGGGTCATCCCGGTGCCCGTCAACAGAATGGCGAGCGCAGCGACGATGGTGACGATGTTTCGCTGAGGCCAGATGTTGGCGAGCGACGGCATCCGCGGCTACCGGGTCGATCGCATTTTCGTGAGCTCGGTCCGGACCGTTTTCAGCAGTTCGGCATTGCGCTCGCTTTTTGAAGCCCAATCATTGGCAATGGCTGCGAACACGGCATTTGCCGCATCTAGGTCCGACGACGAGGGCATGATCACTTGGCGCTTCGGATCGGATTTCAGTTCCCGCATAATGCTGTTTTCCACCGCTTCGTAGGTGTCCATGAAGCGCGCGGCAGCCCACTCACCACTGTATTTGAGGATGATCGCCTGGGCCAATTCGGGCAGCCGATCGAACGTTTTTCGGTTCATCAAAACCATCAATGGCGCGCCGCTGATTCCAAGAAGGTAATGATAAGTTGCAACGCGTTTGATGCCATAGTCGACCAATGGAGACGGTGGCACGAGCGCGCCATCGATGCTGCCGTTGCCGATGGCTTCTGAGATCTTGGTGACCGCCAGAAACACGGGCTGCGCTCCGAATTTTTCCAGCGCGGCGGCTTCGCCGGGATTGTTGACGCGAATTCTCTTGCCCTTCAAATCATTCAGCGACGTGATCGGGATCTTGCTGTGGATCGTCTCCGGTTCGGTGACGTAGGCGCCGATCACGGTGTAGTCATCGTATCCTTGCAAGGCATTGGCGGCCACGAGCCGGGTGAACACGGCAACGGACTCCCGCATGCTCGTAAACAGACCGGGCATCTCGATGATTGCATTGTCTGCGAACCGGTTGCGCGTCAGGCCTGTCACGACGTAGGCGATGTCGGCCGTACCATCGAGCACGAGCTGGGGCTGCTCAGCCGGATCCTTGCCGAGCACGCCGCTGAAATAGGTCTCGATTTCGATCACGCCTCTTGCCTCGGCGTTGACCGCATCGACAAATGGTCTGACCGCGGCGAGATAACTCGTCGAGCGGTCGGAGCTGGGGAAGGCCAATTTGAGCTTGACCGGTTCGGCGGCCGACGCCGAAATCAACACAACAGAGATCACCGCGCATCGTGCCAGCAACTTGAGCATCGGTTTTCCGATCGTGGCGGCGGCGCGTCACACAGTTGTGCGAACGCCGATTTCCTCGGTCTCTAGCGAACCCCCCATAGATAGAAATGTTCCAGATAACTCTCCTAGATAGCATGCGGCGGTCCGGGCGGCGACCAAATCGCGAATCGTGGTTTGAGGCGTGCTAACGCCGGCGAGACAATTGTCTGGGAGGCAACGCCCCGCTACGGCAGTCCCCGCGCCTCGAGCTGATGCACCAGCAGCAGCGTCGGTTCGGCGAGGCTGTCGCCTGAGCCGTCGAGGCCGAACGCGGCGGCGATGCCGTCGCGGCTGCGCAGGATGGTGCCGCGCGGACAATGGCCGGCGCCGCAGAGCGTCTTCTTCAGGGTCTCGCCCTGTGCCACCACCCCGGCGGAATCGTCTGCGGCCCAGGCCAGCACGATCGGCACGTCGACATTGAGGATGCCGGGGAAGACCGAGCGCTTGTCGTACTGGCCGGCGTCGCCGCCGAGATAGGCCTTCACGCTGTCGCTGGCGTCCTTGCCCGCACGGTAGATTCCGGACACCAGCACGACGCCCGCGACGTCGGCGCGGTCGGTCTGGAACTCGGGATGCGCCAGCAGGGTGGCGACGTGAAAGGCGCCGGCGCCATAACCGACCGCGACGATCTCGCGGGCGTCGCCATTGAACAGGTCGATATTGCCGTGAACCCAGGACAGCGCCGCCGCCACGTCGGTCGCCCCGACGGGCCAGGTCGCCGATGGCGCGAGGCGATAGCTGACGCGCACCCCGATCATGTCGTTGCGCGCGGCAAAGCACATGGCCTGGTCCTGGATCTGGCGCGACAGCTCCGGCGCCGCATGATCGCCCGTGAAGGTGTCGCCCGCCACGAACAGCAGCACCGGCCGCGGCGTATCCGCCTTGGTCGCGCTGGTGGCGACATCGAGCACATTGGCTTCGCTCTCGCCGTAGCGCAGGCCGCGCGCGAAGGTAACCTGCTCGCAGAGCCGCGCGGTGCCGCCGGCGGTGGTGTCGCTGTCGGTGAGCCCGACGCGGACGAGCTCGGACGGCGCAGTCAGCCGGGCCGGAACCGGACCATGTGCGGAGGCTGTCGAGACGGTCAGAACAAGTAAAAATGCGAGATAATTCTTCATGATGGTGCCGGGCCTTGCGCGCTCATATTGGCTCGCTGTCGGGGCCTGTCTTTTCAATTCGCCTTATTTGTTGGCTGGTCTTGAGGCGATTTGACGGCACCTTCGGCTCTCAATTCCCCGGCTCGAACGTGCAATCCGCGCCGCTGCCGTCCTTCCGCCTGATCGCATTGGGGTCGATCGTGCAGCTCAGCTTGGCGAGGCTCTCGAAATTCGTTCCCGCCGCGCCGTCGGGCGGAACGCCGGCCAGCGCTTCGGTGGCGAAGATCTCGTTGGCGGTGGAGCCGTTCACGGTCTTCACCTTCTTGCCGAAGGTCACCTCGCAATTGCGAACGGTGATGTCGACATTGCCGGTGCGGCAGACGATCCGGTCAGCCGTCACCACGATCGCCTTCTTGTAGGCAATGTCGGCATTGGCGGCGAACAGCATCGCCACCGCCTTCTTCTCGGCGCCGGTGAGATTCGGCGACAGCGGCGCGATCACGCCCGCGAGCGCCAGCGCCGTCGCGCCCGAGACCTTCGCGGGCGTGGCCGCGGAGGCGCCGGCGAGGTGGGACGTGGCGGCAAGAACGAGGGCGCAGGATAGGATCGATCGGCCGGATGTCATCCCTGCCTCCAAGAGTCCGAAAATGAGTCCGAAAATGGGTCCGAAAATCGGCCGAAATCTCAGGCGGCCTTCTTCCGTTTGACCGTTTTCTTCGCCTTCTTGGCCTTTTTCGCCGCCTTCTGGGCTGCGAGGTACGCTTCCACCTTCCTGGAGGAATGGCCGGCTGCGGCCACGGCGGCCTTCAGCCTGGCCGGGGTGATCTTGAATTTCTTCGACCAGTAGCGGACCTCATAGGCCTCGCCGAGCGCGATGCGGCTCTTGTCGGAGGCGCGGTGCTTCTGGAGCTTGATGTAGGCCTCGACCTTTTTGGCGGAGTGGCCGACCTTCTTGACGGCGTATTTCAGCTTGGCCGGCGTCACCTTGAACTTCTTCGACCAATAGGCGACTTCGTATTTCTCGGTGAGCGCAATCAGGGCGCGATCGGCGCCGCCCCGCTTTGCCTTGTTGTCGGCCATGCTTCCCTCCTGCCGTGGACGGCGTCCAGTCTAGCATGCAACCGGATTTGGAAGGCAAGGCGCGGGGCACGCGGGAATTGCGCGGCGGGGCCGTTTTGGCTCGGCGCGTCAGGCGGTTGTGCGGCGCGACCTAGCCTCGTGCCGGAGCAGGCTTTCTACTGTGCATGGGGTTGTTTTCGCGTTTTTTTATTCCTCGCATGTCCGTGATGGAACCTTATGGCGGCTGGTGCGACTTAATCCATAGACACGGGGAGAAACGTGCGAGGCTGTCATGGCAGAGAAGCATACCGCCGATCCGGCAGAGATCATGCGGGCGACCGGTCACCCTGAACTGGAATATGCCGCCGGCTGGACCATCGCTGGTCTCGTCACCATCGGCACCATCGTCGCCGCCTGGGTGTTCGCGATCTAGGCGACTGGAAACTGCAGCTCGAAGGCCGCGCCCTCGTCGGTCGGCTTGAGCCTGATCGAGCCGCCATGGCTCGCCATCACCGCGCGCGCGATTGCCAGCCCCATCCCGGTGCCGCCCTGGTCGCGGCGGGTCGTGAAGAACGCGTCAAAGATCCTGTCGCGGTTCGGCGCCGAGATCGGCTCGCCGTCATTGCTCACCGTCACAAGCAGGGTCGTCCGCTCGTCCACCGCCTCCAGCCTGATTGACCTCGCCTTGTGCCGCATCGCGTTGTCGGCGAGATGCGACAGCACGATCAATGCCTTCTCGCCGGACATGCCGATCGCCCGGTCGAGGCTGCCGCTGGCCGAGATTGAGCTTGCCGGAAACCGGCTCCGGAGGTCGGCGATGACGGGCGCCAGCTCAGTGCGCTCGTTCTGCGGCAGGCTCTCGGCCCGGGCGAGCTCGCGCAGCCGCTGCGCCATCGCCTCCAGCCGCTGGGTGTCGGACAGGATGTTGGCGATGAAAGTCGTCTGCTCGGCCGGCGTCAGGCTGCCCGACTTGCCTTGAACCGAATCCTGCAGCAGCTCGGCCGCGCCCTTGATCGAGGTCAGCGGCGACTTCAGCTCGTGGGTGAGATGGGCCGAGAAGGTCGCGATATAGTCGGAGCGCCTTGCGAGCTGCTCGGCCATGCCGAGGAAGCTGTGCGAGAGCTGGGCGAACTCGCGCGTGCCGTAGTGCCGGAGCGGCCTGAACGCCTCGCGGTCGCCGCGGCCGATCCGCGCGGCGCGGTCGATCAATTCGCGCATCGGCAGCGTGATGGTGCGCGAGAATACCAGGCCGATCGCGATCGTGCCGAGGATCACGGCGAGCCCGGCCAGCACGAACTTGGCCCGCTCCTGGTACAGATGGTCGAAGATGTTGCTCGGCGTCCGCGTGGTGTAGATCACCCCCGCAACGCGGTTGTTGACGATGACCGGCATCGCCGAGAACACGTGCACGCCGAGGCCGCGGCTGAAGGAATAGATCGGCGGCGGCGGCTTGTCCGGCACGCGGTTGCGCAAGGTGGCGCGGTACTGCCCGTGCAGCGCGTCCGCGACCTCCTCGATATGGGCGAGCGACTGGCCGACCTCCTGGCGCCCGGCGATCACCACACCCTGCGGATCGAGGATGCGAAAGCCCGCCAGCGTCACCTTCTGGGTCTCGCGGATGATCGGCGTCAGCCTTGCGCCGATCTCGACATAGGCCGGCTGTGCCGGCCGGATTGCTGCCTGCGCATCGGGCCGCCGCCGCAACAAATCGTTGGCGGTCAGGTCAAGCGCGGGGCGGATCGGCGTGACCAGGTCGCCGGGGTCGGGCAGCACGTCCGGCGGCACCTCGGCGCCGAGCGTGAGGCCGCCATCGAGCCGCGCGGTGACCTCCTGTGCATAGATCGTCGCCAGCACGCGGCTTTGCGCGATCAGCTCGGCCTGGGTCTGGCGGATCAGCTGGTTGTCGTAGAGGCGGAAGAAGAACAGGCCGACCAGCGGCAGCACCGCGACGGTCGCCAGCACCGCGAAGATGACGAGCCCGAGCGACGGCCGCCATTTGTCGGGCGCCGCGCTCATGCCTCTTTCTCGCAGCGGCCGAGCTTGAAGCCGACGCCGTGAATGGTCTCGATCACGTTCTCGCAATTCAGCGCCGCGAGCTTGGCGCGGATGTTGCGGATGTGGCTGTCGATGGTGCGGTCGGAGACCTGGATGTTGAGCTGATAGGCCGCCCGCATCAGCTGCTCGCGGTTGAACACCGAGGTCGGCCGGGTCAGGAGCGCGCGCAGGATGCCGAACTCGATCGCGGTCAGCTTCAGCGGCGTACCGGCGAAGGACGCGACATGCTGCTCGGGATCGATCAGCAGGCCGCCTTGCGCCAGCGCGCTCGGCCCGGCCTTGGCCTCGCCATTGCGCGGGCTGAGGCGGCGCAGAATGACGTTGACCCGCGCCACCAGCTCGCGCGGGCTGAAGGGTTTTGTCACGTAATCGTCGCCACCGATCTCGAGACCCAGGATGCGGTCGATCTCCTCGTCGCGCGCCGACAGGAACAGGATCGGCACGTCGGAGCTCTTGCGTATCTCGCGGCAGACGTCGAGGCCATCGAACTCGGGCATGCCGATATCGAGCACGATCAGGTCAGGCTTGTCGGCGGCAAAGCGGGTGAGTGCCTCCTTGCCGTCGCGGGCCTCGATCACGTCCATGCCGGCCTTCTTCAGCGCGACGCGGATGACCTCGCGGATGTGGCCTTCGTCGTCGACGATGAGAATGCGATGCGCCAAGGATATCTCCGCTTAGCCGGCCGGCTGATTGCCGGGCGGGTTCTTGACCTCGGCATCGAGCCTGCGTTGCAGCCGCCAGCTCCGAAAGCCCCAGCTTCGCCAGGCCAGATCCCGGTGCTGAAGTTCTACAAGCAGGTCGCGGCGCGACACAAGGCAGCTCTCGTTGGCGCCGGGCCGCAGCAACATCGCCTTGTCGATTGCGGGCAACGCCTGCGGTCCGAGCGTGAGGAGGTAGTTGATATCGATCTGCACGCCTTTGCCTGACACTTCCCGGCTGTGGGCGACATTATAGTCGGCGATGAACGCGTCGAAGTTCACCAGCGAGGTAATATAGAGCACGATCGTTAACACGATCAGGTTGGCACTGATCAGCCACAGGTTGGACCGGTCGAGCGCGATCCGGGCGACGATCAGGATCAGCCCGAGCGCCACCAGCCCCATCCAGATGAAGGCCGCGATGCGCCAGTAGGTCAGCATGTAGATGTCGACGTAGAGATCGAGGCGGAGGATGGAGGAGGCGACCAGCAGCACGTTCTGCCCCACCCAGAGATACACCAGCGGCCGGATCACCTTCGATTTCTCCGCCGGTCCGCCCGGACGCATCGCCACCAGCACGAAGGCAGCGGCGAGCAGGGCGGTCGCGATCAGCGGATAGGCGCCGCGATGGGCATAGGCCGCGTAGGTCAGGTTGGCCGGCAGCGCCACATGGCCCCAGAGATAGATCCCGTCGAGGATGGACTGTGCCGCGAACAGCAGGTTGAACAGGATCAGGGAGCGCAGAATCGCCGAGGGTCCCAGGAACTCGGCCGGGACCAGGGGCGGGAGCGGCGGCGGCACCGGGCCATCGTCGACCGTCGTGGTGAGAACCTTCCTGCGCCGCCAGCGCACATGAATGAATGGCCAGACCAGCGCCAGCATCAAAGTCCAGAACAGCACGCGCCAGACGCTGACATATTCGAAGACGACCTTGGGATTGAGCAGGGAGACCCACTGCTCGATCACCGGATTGGCCGCGGCGAACAGCGCGACGAACACCGTGCCGAGCGCCGCCGGCAGCAGCCAGAGCGCAATGCCGCGGGTGAAGGCCGACATGTTGAAGATCTGGAGCGTCTCGGGGAAGAACCTGAAGGGACCGAACAGGACAAAGTTGCGCAGCGCGCGGGCGCGGTCGGCGAGTTCAGTCGTCTCCGGGTTGGTCGCGAGCAGCAGCGCAATCGTCAGCGACGTGACCAGGATCAGGAACGACAGCGTATTGAGCTCCTCGACGGCGGGCATGAGGCCGAGCATGAAGATCGTGCCGCCGATCGCCGCGCGCCGAAAATCCAGTACCGCATGGTTGAAGAGCACGGACACGCAAGCCATCGCGACGGCAAAGAGCGTGAGCGAAAGTCCGATCCGCTCGCCATAGAACAGCCAGTCGGCGAGCGCGGCCAGCGCCAGCGCGAGGCCGACCTTGGCCGCAATCGAGGAATGCCTGATCGGCTGGATGTCCGCTGCGATCGTCGAAGCCAGGCTCGTCATGTCCGGAAAACCTCTCGTGATGGGTGACGTCACGAAGTCTGACCGCTGCTTGTGCAGAAGGCGGGATCATCGTCTGCACGGTTTCAGGAGTCTTTTGCAGTTTTCGTGCAGGCGCGCTTTTGCCTCTCGCGCAGCGCAAATCGCTTTGTTAGGTGCGAAGCATTCATCACCTCTCGCATGTGGCGCATCATGCAATTCCTCCGCCGTATTGGTCTCATGCTGCTCTGGCTGGCCGCGCCCCTCGTCGCATTCGCGGCCGCGAACAAGAACGATCCTTATTTGGTCCCGCTGCGCGGCGCCGGAAACATCGTGCTTGTCGTTGCAAGCATCGCGATTGTCATTTTTCTGCTTCGCAGAGGGCGGTGGCGCACCATGGCCGGCAAGCTTCTCGTCATGCTCTGGTGCCTGCCGCCGCTGTTGATGTCGGCAGCGCATCTGAAGTTCGAGTTGCGCAAGCACGATGTTCTGGGGGCCAGTGCCGTCGAGGCGCGCCAGCTCGGGCCTCACTTCATGATCGGCTATTCCTCTTTTCCCGAGGTCGCGCGTCTTGCCGAGCAAGGCTTGATCGGTGGCGTCTACGTGACCCGGCACAACATCCGCGGCCGGACGGTCGAGACGCTGCGTGCCGAGATCGCGGCGCTCCAGGACAAGCGGCGGGCAGCTAGCCTGCCGCCGCTGGTCGTCGCCGCCGACCAGGAGGGCGGCATCGTCGGGCATCTCGCGCCGCCGCTGACGAAGGTGCCGGCGCTGGCGACGCTCACCGGGCTCGCCCCCGACGACCAGCAGGCCAAGGCCGAAGAGTTCGGCCGTATCCACGGCCGCGAGCTCGCCGGCCTCGGCGTCAACCTCAATCTCGCGCCGGTGCTCGACCTCAAGCCGCCGGGTCGCCGCAATCGTCTCGACTTCCACACGCTGATCGGTCAACGGGCGATTGCGACCGATCCCGTCGTGGTCAGCACGATCGCGAACGCCTATGTGCGCGGGCTGGAAGAGTCCGGCGTCGGCGCCACGCTCAAGCATTTTCCCGGCATCGGGCGCGTGCGCACCGACACGCATCATTTCAGCGCCAATCTCGACACGCCGGTTAGGGAGCTGGAAGCAACCGACTGGCTCCCGTTCCGCGAGGTGCTGTCGCATTCACACAGCGCGCTCATGGTCGGCCATGTCACGCTCACCGCGGTCGATCCCGATCGCGCCGCCTCGCATTCGAAGCGCGTCGTCCAGGGCATCATCCGCGACAAGTGGAATTACCAGGGCGTGGTGATGACCGACGACCTCGTGATGGGCGCGATCTACCAGCACGACGTCTGCAAGGCGGTGGTCGAGGCGATCAACGCCGGCGTCGATCTGCTGCTGGTCGCCTATGACGGCGCGCAGTTCTACCGCGTCTTTGCCTGCGCGCTGGACGGATCGCGACAAGGCAAGCTCGATGCGACGATACTCCGTGCGAGCGAGGCGCGGCTGGAAAGGGGCTTTCCGACCGCGCAGGCGCGAGGCCCCTCAGGCCTCGTCCGCGTCGTCGATCGGAACTAGCCCTTTGCGAACTGACGGTAGTCCGGCTCGCGGTGAAACCAGAACTCGTAGCCGGTGACGCCTTTCTGCATGGCGACGTCGTGGATCGGCTGGTTGAGCGGGATGACGGGAACGTCACGCATGCAGAGCGCGATGAAATCCTTGACGGCCTTGTCGTACTCGGCTGCATCCGCAGTGAAGCGTGCCTTGTCGATCAGCGCGTCCATCTCCTTGTTCTGGTAGGAGGAGATGTTGAAGATCGAGTTGTTGCCGTGGAAATTCCAGTAGAAGTAATACTCGGGATAATCGAGCCAGCCGCTGAAGCGATTGAGCGCGAGCGGCAGCTCCTTCTTGTTCAGCGTCGTGCGCCAGTTCGCACCGGGGATTTTTTCGATCGACGCCTTGATGCCGATCTTGGCGAGGCTCTCCTGGATCAGGATCGCGGTCGGCTCGCCGACGGTCGCCGTACCGGTGTCGAGCGACAGCGTCGTTTCCAGCCCGGACTCGAAGCCGGCCTCCTTCATCAGGGCCTTGGCCTTGTCGAGATCGGTGACATAGGGAAACGGCTGCGGCCAGACCGGCTTTGAGACATCGGCCGCGCCGCCATACATGGGGACGGCGCGTCCGAAGAAGGCGCTGCTCTGGATCTGCTCGTAAGGCATCGCCCAGGCGATGGCCTGGCGCAGCCTGGCATTGTCGAACGGCGGCTTTGCCGTGTTCAGCGCGACGTACCAGAGCGCGTTCGGGATCGGCACCCCTGATACCTTGACCTTGCCCTCCCGAATGATCTGCTCGAAATCGCGCGGTGCAAAGCCGCTGGAGATATCCGCATCGCCCCGCTCCAGCATCGCGCGCCGGGTGCCGGCGGAAGGGACGTCGCGTGCGATCACGCGCTTGACCTTCGGCAGCGGTCCGCTCTTCCAGTCGTCGAAGCGCGCCAGCACGGTCTCGCTGCCGGGCTTCCAGCTCTCGATCCTGTAGGCGCCGCCGCCGGCCTCGTTGGTCTTCAGCCACGCCAGCGCCCACGGATCCTCAGGCGTTGCGTTCTTCTTCGCGAGCTCGGAGTTGATGATGAAGGGCACGACGACCGCCACGTTGAACAGCAGCATCTTGTCCTTGCGGACATAATCGATTCGGAAGGTGTGGTCGTCGACCACGATGAATTGCTCGGGCTTTTCCAGCGATCCCGCCGACATCTGAAAGGTCGGAAAGCCACCGACCTTCACCGCACGGTCGAACGACCATTTGACGTCCCTGGCCGTGACCGGCGTGCCGTCGTGGAATTTCGCGTCCTTCCGCAAGCGGAAGGTGCAGGACATGCCGTCGGCCGCGACCTCCCAGCTCTCGGCGAGCTCGGGCGCGAGCTTCTCGCGATCATAGGACACGGTCCCATCGGGCAGCGTCTTGGAGGCGTAGGTCAGCAGGCGATCGTAACAATTCCAGGACAGGCCGTTCACGGTCTGGTTGGAGCCGACGCCCTGCATGTCGAGCGAATTCGGCCCCAGCTCCTGTACCACCAGCAGCGTCTCGCTGCGCCCCTGCGCCCAGGCGAGGGGAGGCGCGATCGCCGTCATTCCGGCGATGCCGAGGCCGCCGAGCACGACGCTGCGGCGGTTCATGTCGGAAGATGATGCGCTCATCGCGGCCTCCTTGAGAGAAAGTTGCGACATAAAGAGGCAAAGCGCGTGCCATCAGCCGCGCTTCATGGCGCCGCATCCCGCGTGAATCGCGTTCTTACGGCGTCACCGCTCCGCGTGCGACCGCGCGCGGGGCGCTGAGCTCCTTCCATGTGGAATTCGCCACATGGACGGGCGAGAAGGCGGGGCGTTCGACGTAGCGGCCATCGCCTGCCTCGGCGCGCAGATCGCCATCCTTCCAGACAATGCTGCCGCGCGAGAGCGTCGCCGCCGGTCCGCCGGTGCAGGCAAAGCCCTCGAACACGTTGTAATCGATCCGGCTCATCTGCCGCTTGGCGCTGATGCTCTTGCTCGCCTTGGGGTCCCACACGACGATATCGGCATCCGAGCCGACCGCGACCGCGCCCTTGCGCGGATAGATGTTGAGGATGCGGGCGATGTTTGCCGAGGTCACCGCGACGAACTCTTCCTTGGTCAGCCGCCCCGTGGCGACGCCCGCGGTCCACAATAGCGCGAGGCGGTCTTCGAGGCCGCCGGTGCCGTTCGGGATCTTCCTGAAATCGCCGAGCCCGAACCGCTTCTGCTCCGTGGTGAAGGCGCAATGGTCGGTCGCGACCACCTGGAGCGAGCCGGCTTGCAGGCCGGCCCAAAGGCTATCCTGGTGCGACTTGTCGCGGAACGGCGGCGACATCACGCGCTGCGCGGAATGATCCCAGTCCTTGTTCTGGTACTCGCCGGCATCGAGCAGCAGATGCTGGATCAGCGGTTCGCCGTAGACGCGTTTTCCCGCCGCGCGCGCCCGCGCGATCGCTTCATGCGCCTCGCGGCAGCTCGTGTGCACGATATAGACCGGTGTGCCCGTCATGTCCGCGATCATGATGGCGCGGTTGGTGGCTTCGCCCTCGACTTCCGGCGGCCGCGAATAAGCGTGGCCCTCGGGGCCGGTGAGGCCGCGCGCGATCAGCGCCTCCTGCATCAGGGCGACGACGTCGCCGTTTTCCGCATGGACAACGGGCATGGCGCCGAGATGGGCGCAGCGTGCGAACGAGTTGTAGAGCTCGTCGTCGTTCACCATCAGCGCGCCCTTGTAGGCCATGAAGTGCTTGAAGGTGTTGATGCCGTAGGTTTTGACCACGGTCTCCATCTCGTCATAGATCTGCTTCGACCACGACGTCACCGCCATGTGGAAGCCGTGGTCGGTCGCCGCCTTCTCGGATTTGTGCCGCCACTCCTGATAGGCCGCGAGCATCGACTGGCCGGGATCGGGCAGGCAGAAATCCACCACCATGGTGGTGCCGCCGGTCAGCGCCGCCTTCGTTCCCGATTCGAAATCGTCGGCGGTGACGGTGCCCATGAACGGCATTTCGAGATGGGTGTGGGGATCGATCCCGCCCGGGATGATGTAGGCGCCGCCGGCGTCGATGATCTCGGCACCCGTCGGCGCGTTGAGCGATGTCCCGACTGCTACGATGGTCTCGCCGTCGATCAGCACGTCCGCGCGTCGCGAATGATCGTGATTGACGACGGTGCCGCCGCGGATGAGGAGGGGCATGGGAGACTCCGGGGGAAAGGTGAGGGACGGCCCGAAGGCTAAGCGCACCTCTCGCGATGCGACAGGCGAAATTTTAGTCAGCCGCCGCCGATCTTTTTACTCAGCCCGCGCGACCAGCCCGTCCAGCATCGCGCGAACGAGGCCCGCGATCTCGTTCCGCAGCGCCGGCAGCGGAACGGCGACCAGCTTCTGCTCCAGCCCCAGCGCCACCATGCCATGCACCGCCGAGAACAGGCTGCGCGCGGTGATGCCGAGTTCCTCGGGGCTGCGCTCGGGAAGCAGCAGCGCCAGCGGATGATAGATGTGGCGGAACAGCTGCATCTGGTCGTCGATGGACCAGTCGGGGAGGATCTTGTCGGCGGCCATGCGGTGCTCGAACAGCGCGCGCCAGAGTTCGAGGTTTTCGGCGGCGAAGTCGCAATAGGCAATGGCGATGCGGACCAGCGTCTCATGTGGCGAAGGATCACCCGCGCTTTCCGCTGCGCTGAGCGCCTCATCGAGGCGATGCAGCGTGCGCGAGCCGACCCGCAGGACGAGCTCGTCCACATCAGCGACGAGATTGTAGACCGCGCCATTGGCGCAGCCGATCTCGCGGGCCAAATCGCGGGTTTTCAGACCCGCCAACCCCCGCTCAGCGATCATCCGCTCGGCCGCCTGGATCAGGTCGGTCCGAAGTTTCGCTCGACGTTCCAAGGCCTTAGTCATTTGGCGTCAAATTCTTGAGCGTCGCTCATTTTTTATTGAACGATGTTCAAGATTCCTGCTACAAAGCATGTGTGAGCAACGCTCATAAACAGGGAGCTGCAGATGTTCAAGACCGTCGTGACACTTTTCCGCGGCAGCGTGGCCGCCGCGGGCGAGGAGCTGGAGGACCGGACGGCCCTTCTGATCCTCGATCAGCAGATGCGCGATGCGGCCGCCGCCGTCGAGCGCAGCAAGCGGACGCTGGCGCTGGCGATCGCACAGGACCAGCAGGAGGGGCGCAAGCTCGAGGCAACCGTCGCCCGCATCGCCGATCTCGAGAGCCGCGCGGTTGCGGCGCTCGACGGCGGCCGCGAGGATCTCGCCAGGGACGCCGCCGAGGCCATCGCCGGGCTCGAAGCCGATCGCGACGCGGCGATGACGGCACGCGCCTTGTTCGCGACCGAGATCGTCAGGCTGAGGCGCCACGTCGCGAGCGCACAGGCCCGTATCACCGAGCTCGATCGCGGCCGCCGCCTCGCCCGTGCCTCGGAAGCGGTGCGCTCGCTTCGTCGCAGTGGCATCGAGGCCGCACGTCCTTACGAATCCACGCTGCCGGAGGCGGAGAGCACCTTGAGGCGCTTGCGCGAACGCCAGATGGAAGCCCAGGCCGCCGATGACGCGCTGTTTGAGCTCGATGCGGCGAGCGGACCGCTAGCGACCGCCGAACGACTCGCCGAACAAGGCTTCGGCCCCCGGCTCAAGACGACCGCGGACGATGTGCTGGCGCGGTTGAAGTCCAAGCGCACGCCGACCGCCTGAACTCAGATCCCATCATCATTCGAACCAACAGGAGACGACCATGAACCAGAACGGCCAGCCCCACAGCAACGCCTGGGTGACCTTCACTTACGTGTCCTTCGCGGCCTCCGCGTTCCTCGTCGCCGTCGGGATCTTCTTCCTGCCGATCGACCTCTGGATGAAGGGCTACCTCACCATGGGCATCGTGATGCTGATCCAGACCTGCATCACGCTGACCAAGACGGTGCGCGACAATCACGAGAGCGGCCGGCTGATGAACCGCATCGAGGATGCCAAGGCCGAGCGTCTGCTGATGGAGGTTTCCAAGGCGGCTTGAGGAGAAGTGCGCAACGGTTTGCAATCTGACGCGGTGGGTGCTGGAGCATCCACCGCCCGACTGATCCCCATATCGCGCCTGCGAAATGCAACCGAGCCATGACGGATCGCGCGGGCGCGCGCCCTTGCGAAGCGGTGGCGGCCGGAGCACTCTGCCCAGGCGGCGCACCAAGAACGCCGCCAATAAAGACTTGCTTACAAGATCTCGGCGAGGAAGCATCCATGGCGGTGACGCGGATCGACTGCGACATCCACCCGGCGGTTGGTGGCACGCGCACGACGCTGCTGCCCTATCTCAGCGATCACTGGAAAGAGCAGGTGGTGAGCCGGGCGATCGACGGGCTCGACCTCACCTCCTATCCGCCGGGCATGCCGCTTTCGGGCCGCGCCGACTGGCGGCCGGCCAATGGCGCCAAGCCGGGGTCCGATCTCGCCATAGTGCAGAAGGGCGCGTTCGACCAGTTGGGCGCGAGCCACGCCATCCTCAACGTGCTCTATGGTGCGCAGGCCGTGTTCGACGCCTACATGGCGGCCGACTTCTGCAAGGCGATCAACGACTGGATCGCCGCCGAATGGCTCGCGCGCGATTCCCGCCTGCGCGCCTCCATCGTGGTGCCGATGCAGGCACCGGATCGCGCGATCGAGGAGATCGAGCGCCGCGCCGGCGACAATCGCTTCGTCTCCATCCTGGTGCTGGCGCAGGGCGAGACGCTGCTGGGCCGGCGGCATTTCTGGCCGGTCTATCAGCTCGCGGAGAAATACAAGCTGCCGCTCGCGATCCACGCCGGTACGCAATATCGTCAGGCGCCGAGCTCCGCCGGCTGGCCGTCGCATCGTTACGAATACTACTTCGTCGAGGCGCAGGCGTTTCAGGCACAGATCCTCAGCCTGATCTATGAGGGCGTGTTCGGCAAATATCCCGATCTCAAGGTCGTGCTGATGGAGTCGGGCGTGAGCTGGCTGCCGGCCTTCATGTGGCGGGCCAACAAGACCTGGCGCGGCGTGCGCGTCGAGGTGCCCTGGGTCGAGCGCGAGCCTGCATCGATCATCCGCGACAATTTCCGTGTCACCATGCAGCCGTTCGATGCACCTGGCGATGCGAAAAGCGTCGAGGAGATCATCGACCAGATCGGCTCCGAAAAAATGTTCCTGTTCGCGTCCGACTACCCGCACTGGCAGTTCGACGGCGACGATCCGATCCCGCCGAACCTGCCGAAGAGCATCATCGCGAAAATGTGCGTCGACAATCCGCTGGAGACGTTTCCGCGGTTGTCTCTAAACTAGTTTCTGGAGGATCGCATGAGTGAGGTCATCGACCGTCCGTTGCGTGACGACGAAAAGCCTGCCGCGACGCGGCTGCGTATCGTCGATTGTGACGTCCATCCGAGCCTGCGCTCGACGGACGATCTCAACGACTTCCTGCCAAAACGCTGGCAGCAGCATCTCAAGGAATACGGCAGCCATCTGCGCACGCCCTATCTGTTCACCACGCCCTATCCGCGGTCCTCGCCGCTGATCGCGCGGCGTGATGCCTGGCCGCCGACCGGTGGGCCGCCCGGCTCCGATCTTGATTTCATGCGCAAGCAGCATCTCGATCCGCTCGACGTCGAGTTCGGCATTCTCCAGGTGCTCGATCTCTTCATCTTCTCGCAGCAGAATCTCGAATTCGGGGCGGCGATCCAGCGTGCGATCAATGACTGGCAGCTGGCGTTCTGGACGCACCGCGATCCTCGCCTGAAGGCTTCGATCCTGGTCGGGCAGGACGGGACCGATCTAGCGATTGCCGAGATCGAGCGTTGCGCCAAGATCGGTGAATACATCCAGATCAACGTCTCTCCGCGGGCCAACGAGCCGCTCGGTCGCCGCCGCTACTGGCCGATCTACGAGCGCGCGCAGGCGCTGGACCTGCCGCTCGGCATCCATGTCGGCGGCTATGGCGGTCACGCGCCGACCGGCGGCGGCTGGCCGTCTTATTATGTCGAGGAGCACCAGTCCAACGCGCACACCATTGCCGCGCAGCTTGCGAGCCTCGTCATCGAGGGCGTGCCGGAGCGCTTTCCAAAACTGAAGATCGTCTTCATCGAGGGCGGCTTCGGCTGGATCCCCTCGGCGGTGTGGCGCATGGACCAGCATTTCGAGCGTTTCCGCAGCGAGGTGCCGCATCTCAAGCGCAAGCCGTCGGAATATGTCCGCGAGCACTTCTGGTTCACGACCCAGCCGATCGACGAGCCGGACGAGGCCCGGCATCTGCGCGCGCTGATCGAATGGGTCGGCATCGAGCGGCTGTTGTTCTCGTCGGACTATCCGCACTGGGATTTTGACGATCCGCGCTTCGCCTTCAAGACGCCACTGACCGAGGCCGAGCGGAAGAAGATCTTCAGCACCAATGCCCGCGCGGTCTACAAGTTCTGAAACCAGCATGGCCCGTCACATCGTCGCCCGCACCTCCGACATCCCGCCCGGCGGCAACAAGGTCGTCGACGTCGCTGGCCGCGACATCGTCGTGTTCCACGTCAACGGCGAGTTCTTTGCGCTTCTGAACCGCTGCCCGCACGAGGGCGCTCCGCTCGACAAGGCGGCCTGCGTGGCGCGGCTGACCTCGCCCGAGCCGGGCATCTATCAGCGCTCGCGCGTCGGCGAGATGCTGCGCTGTCCCTGGCACGGCTGGGAGTTCGACATGCGCAACGGCCAGTCCTGGTTCGACCCGAAACGCGTCAAGATCCGGTCATATCCGGTCGCGGTGGAACGGGGCGAGGAGCTGCAGAAAGGTCCGTATGTCGCCGAGACCTTTCCGGTGCATGTCGAGGACAGCTATGTGATTGTCGAGGTCTGAGCGGCCGTTTCGGATTGTGATTTCGACGCAGGTGCGATAAGCCTCGCCCGCATTCATGGCGGAGATGAGCTTTGTCCAAACAATCCCTGCGAGAGGAGGCCGAGCGCCTGATCCGCGAATCGATGGAAAAGAAGACCATCGTCGTCAAGCAGGGCGATACCCGGATCGAGGCGGTCTGCGGCAAGTGCGGCGCCCCGAACCGGGTGCAGGCGCCGAAAGGCCAGAGCCGCGTCAAGTTCGCCTGCAAGAACTGCGGGCACCAGCAAGAGACGCTGTAGGCCGCGGCGCCTAGCCGCCCTTCAAGAACTTCGCGAACGCATCGGCGTAATCCGGGTGCCAGCGCGACAGCGGCGGGCGGTTCTCCACGATATCGCCGGCGGCCCAGAGCATGCGCTTTTCGTCGAGGGCGCGGGGCACGTCATTGTCGGGGCACAGGATGTAGAAATCGCCGGCCTCGAGCCGCGCGATCATGAAGTCGACGGTCTGCTCGGGGGTCCAGGCTCCCGCCGGCTTCTCGGTGCGGCCCTTGGCGGTGAGACCCGTGAAGACGAAGCCGGGAATGAGCAGATGCGCCGTGATGTGGCAGCCTTCCGTGTTGCGCAGCTCATGCTGGAGCGCTTCGGTGAAAGCCTTCACGCCGGCCTTCGAGACATTGTAGGCGGGATCGCCGGGCGGCGTGGTGATGCCCTGCTTCGAGCCGGTATTGATGATCAGACCGGCCTTGCCGCGCGCGATCATGCCGGGCGCGAAGATGCGCGAGCCGTTGACGATGCCCCACATGTTGACGGCGATGATGCGCTGCCAGTTGTCGGGCTCGCCAAACAGCGTGCTGCCGGGCTGGATGCCCGCATTGTTCATGAGGATATCGGTCCCGCCGAAATGCGCGCCCACGGCGCGTTCCAGTTCCTTCACGCTCTCGGCGCGGCTGACATCGACGACGAAGGTCATCACATCTGTGGCAGCCGTGACGGATGACAGTTTTGTTGCGGCCTCGGTCAGTCGTGTCGGGTCGACGTCGGCGATGCACACCTTCATTCCCGCGCGTGCGAAGGCGATGGCGGCGGCGAGGCCGATGCCGGATGCGCCCCCGGTGATCACGGCGACGTTGCCCTTGGCGATGACAGGATGCGACATGGCTCATTCTCCGGGGAGGGGCGTCGAGTTCGGTCGAGCTATAACATGGCGTTTGTGCGACCCTGCACAAGTCGGCATGGGAGGTCTTCGTTCCACGCCGCCTTTACGCCTTTCCGGCACCGCTGTATTCTCCCTGACCTAACGATCCCGCCCAGATCGAACCCAATCAATCACCTGACAGGGAGTGCAGCCATGGCTGTGTCGCAGGCTATTCCGATCACGCGCCACCCGTTCGCCAATGGGTCCTACAAGCAGATGCTGATCGACGGGAAGTGGGTCGATGCCGCCTCCGGCAAGCGCTTCGAGACCCACAATCCCGCGACCGGCGAACTGCTCGCAACCGTCGCCGAGGGCGACAAGGAAGACATCGACCGTGCGGTCGCCGCCGCTCGCCGCGCCTTCGAAGGACCCTGGAGCAAGGTCAAGCCGTTCGAGCGGCAGAACCTGCTCCTGAAGCTTGCCGACCTCGTCGAGAAGAATTTCGACGAATTGTCGCAGCTCGACACGCTCGACATGGGCGCGCCGCTCAGCCGCACCCGTGCCTATCGGCTGCGCGCCGTCGGCATGCTGCGCTATTACGCCGGCCAGACCACCGCGATCCACGGCGAGACCATCGAGAACTCGCTGCCGGGCGAAATCTTCTCCTACACGCTGAAGGAGCCGATCGGCGTCGTCGGCGCCATCATCCCCTGGAACGGCCCGCTCACCGCGACGATCTGGAAGATCGGCCCCGCGATCGCGACCGGCTGCACCGTGGTGCTCAAGCCCGCCGAAGAGGCGCCGCTGACCTCGCTGCGCATCGCAGAGCTTGCGATGGAGGCGGGCATTCCGCCCGGCGTCATCAACGTCGTGCCCGGCTATGGCGAGACCGCGGGCGCTGCGCTCGCCTCGCATCACGACGTCGACAAGGTCGCCTTCACCGGCTCGCACGTCACGGGACAGTCGATCATCCGCGCCTCGGCCGGCAACCTCAAGCGCGTCTCGCTCGAGCTCGGCGGCAAGTCGCCGGACATCGTGTTCGCGGATGCCGATCTCGATGCCGCCGTGCCCGGCGCCGCGATGGCGGTGTTTGCCAACTCCGGCCAGATCTGCAGCGCCGGCACGCGCCTGTTCGTCGAGCAGTCGATCTATGAAGAATTCGTCGGCCGCGTCGCCGAGTTCGGCAAGAAGCTGCAAGTCGGCAACGGTCTCGATCCCAATGTGCAGATCGGCCCGCTCGTCTCCGAGCAGCAGCTCGAGCGCGTCACCGGCTATCTCGACATCGGCCAGAAGGAAGGCGCACGCGCGCTCGCCGGCGGCGGCCGCGTGACCGAAGGCGCACTTTCGAAGGGCTTCTTCGTCTCTCCGACCGTGTTCGCGGGAGTGCAGGACAATATGCGCATCGCGCAGGAGGAGATTTTTGGCCCCGTCATCTCCGCCATCGCGTTCAAGGACATGGACGAGCTGGTCAAGCGCGCCAACAACACCACGTTCGGCCTCGGCTCGGGCCTGTGGACGCGCGACGTCAGCAAGGCGCATGCCGTTGCGAAGAGTCTGCGCGCCGGCTCGGTGTGGGTGAACTGCTACCAGGCAATGGACCCGGCCGTGCCCTTCGGCGGCTACAAGATGAGCGGTTACGGCCGCGAGTCCGGCAAGCAGCACGTCGAGGAGTATCTCAACGTGAAGGCCGTCTGGATCAAGACGGCGTAAGGTCTATTCCCTCCCGCGCGTTCCACAGGGGGGAATATCTGCTTTTGCGGGGGCGGTACCTTTTACGGTGACCGCCCCTCGCTATATGATCCGCATCCTTCCATAGCCACTTTGGGGCCAGCATGAAATTTCCGGCGTTGTTCAAACCGTTGCAGGTCGGTCCGTACAAGCTCGCGCATCGCGTCGCGATGGCGCCGCTGACGCGCATGCGCGCCGAGCGCGACAGCTTTTCGCCGCGGCCGCTCAATGCCGAATATTACGGCCAGCGCGCAACAAAGGGCGGCCTGCTCATCGCCGAAGCCTCGCCGGTGCTTTCGCACGGCCGCGGCAACCCGGCGACGCCGGGCATCTATTCGGAGGCACAGATCGCCGGCTGGCGCAAGGTGACGGATGCCGTGCATGCCAAGGGCGGCATCATCTTCCTCCAGCTCTGGCATGTCGGCCGCGTCTCGCATTCGTCCTTCCATGGCGGTGAGCTTCCGGTCTCGGCTTCGGCCATCGCGATCAAGGCCGAAGGCATGAAGGCGATGACCGCCGACGGGAAGATTTCCGACTACGAGACGCCGCGCGCGCTGGAGACGGACGAGGTCAAGGGCATCGTCGAGGCCTTCAGGCAGGGCGCGAAGAATGCGCTCGCCGCTGGCTTCGACGGCGTCGAGATCCACGGCGCCAACGGCTATCTGCTCGAGCAGTTCCTGCAATCGCGCAGCAACCAGCGCACCGATCAATATGGCGGATCGATCGAGAACCGCGCGCGGCTTCTGCTCGAAGTCACGCAGGCCGCGATCGATGTCTGGGGCGCGAACCGCGTCGCCGTGCGGCTGTCGCCGCACGGCATCGCCAACGATTCCGGCGAGCCCGATCCGATGCCGCTCTACACCCATGTTGTGAAGGCGCTCGACAAGCTCGGTCTCGCTTATCTGCACCTCATCGAGCCGCGCTCCAGCGGCGCCGGCCGCGCCGACGTCCACTGGGAGAACGTGCCCTCGGCGATGGTGCTGTTCCGTCCGTTCTACAGCGGCGTGCTGATGACGGCCGGCGGCTTTACCGGCGAGACCGCAAATGCGGCAATCGCCGACGGCCATGCCGACATCATCGCCTTTGGCCGCATCTTCATCTCCAACCCCGATTTGCCGCGACGCCTCGCGCACGATTATCCGATCACGCCGTATAACCGTGCGACGTTCTACGGCGGCGAGGAGAAGGGGTATACGGACTATCCGGCGTATGACGAACTGACGCCGGCGTAGGCTCTTTCCGTCATTCCGGGGCGATGCGAAGCATCGAGCCCGGAATCCATCCCGCCTCTTGGTATGCCGCCCGATGGATTCCGGGCTCGCGACTTCGTCGCGCCCCGGAATGACGAGCTTGATTTGTTGCGCGACTGCCAACACAATTTCCGTCATTGCGAGCGTAGCGAAGCAATCCAGACTATCTCCGCGGAAAGACTCTGGATTGCTTCGCTACGCTCGCAATGACGACGGAGGGACCTACCATGGCCAAAGCCGCAGCCGCCGCAGGTATCGCCACTGGCCAATGCCTCTGCGGCAAGGTCACCTTCGAGATCGACGTTCCCGCGCGCTGGGCCTGGCACGATCATTCCGCCGGTAGCCGCCGCGCCCACGGTGCGGCCTATGCGACCTATGTCGGCAGCTGGAAGAAGCGCTTTCGCATCACCTCCGGCAAGACTGCGCTCACGCGCTACGAGGACAAGGCAACGAAGACCGCGCGCAGCTTCTGCTCGCATTGCGGCACGCCGATCGCCTACGAGCGGCCGCGCGGCCAGCACATGGTCAACATCCCGCGCGCCCTGTTCAAGGAGCGCACCGGCCGCCAGCCGCTCTATCACATCGCCATCGAAGAGCTCCAGGAGTGGGCCTACACCGGCGAGCCGCTGGTGCCGCTGAAGGGCTTTCCCGGTGTGGTGTGGCAGCGCTCGAAAAAGAAGAAACGCGCTAGCGGCGAAGACCCTTTCGAGCTCGGCCGCGAGGAGGTGCTTTAGCCCCGGCGGCGACCTTTGTTTTCGCCGAAACAGCCTTCCGCGGCGCCGCTTTGCGTCCCGCTGTATTGGCCGCCACGAAGTCGAGCCCGCGCTTGACCCATTTTTTCAGATCGGCGTCGCTCTGATAGCCGTCTGGCGCGACGCGCACGAAGCCGGTCATGATGCGCCCGCGCATTTCCATCGGGCTGGTGTGCGGCTCCTGCAGCATGCGTGCATGCGCTTCCGGGCCGACGCGGATCAGCATGCCGCCGCGCCCGCTGACCGTGCAGCACATGGTGTTGTTCACCATGAAGCAGAGGCCGCCCATCATCTTCTTTTCCGCGACGTATCGCTGATCAGCCAGTAATTTGCGCACCCGCGCCGCGGTGTTCTCGTCATAGGCCATCGCGTCTCCCCGTGCAGGTTTACGCCCGAGCATGTTCCCAGCTTGCGCGCGCCGACGCAAGTCTGCCATGACGGCGCTTCCTTGCGTGCCTCGGCCAAGTTCGGCCATCATGCCTCCGTCCTTGCGGCAACGCCCGCTCCTGGAGGAAACATGAAGAACAAGATCACCGGCCGCTCCGCCTTTCTCGCGTTGCTCAAGGACGAGGGCATCACGCATCTGTTCGGCAACCCCGGCACCACCGAGCTGCCGATCATGCATGCGCTGAAGGACCACCCTGATCTCACCTATGTGATGGCGATGCAGGAGAGCCTGGTGGTGGCGATCGCCGACGGCTACAGCCGCGCCTCCGGCAAGCTCGTCGCCTGCAACGTCCATGTCGCGCCGGGCCTCGGCAACGCCATGGGCTCGCTTTACAACGCCCAGTTCACGGGCACCCCGATGATTTTGACCGCGGGCCAGCAGGAGCAGGGCCACGGCCTGATGGAGCCGGTGCTGTACGGCCCGCTGGTGCGCATGGCCGAACCGTTGGTGAAATGGGCGGTCGAGGTGACGCGGCTGGAGGATCTGCCGCGCATCGTGCGCCGCGCCGCCAAGGTCGCGATGACGCCGCCGACCGGGCCGGTGTTCATCTCGCTGCCCGGTGACATCCTCAACAGCGAAGCCGGTATCGATCTTGGCCGCTCTACCCGCATCGACGCGCGCACCAGGCCGTCGGACGAAGCGCTGAAGGCCTTTGCCGCGCGGC
Organism: Bradyrhizobium sp. WSM2254; assembly: GCF_000472645.1. NCBI lineage: Bacteria > Pseudomonadati > Pseudomonadota > Alphaproteobacteria > Hyphomicrobiales > Nitrobacteraceae > Bradyrhizobium > Bradyrhizobium sp. WSM2254. Next base: position 41,379 of record NZ_AXAB01000050.1, read on the forward strand.
TGCTCAAGGCCGAACGTCCTGTCATCGTCACCATGGACGAGGTGGTCAAGAGCGATGCGCTGAAGGAGGCGGCCGAACTCGCCGAGCTGCTCGGCGCTGCCGCCTATCAATCCTCGACCGCCTATGGCTCGCACTTCCTCTCGGAAAGCCCGAGCTTCGTCGGCACGCTGGCGCGCGTCCAGAAGGTCGCACGCGATACGCTCGCGCCCTACGATCTCCTGGTCGCGCTCGGTGGCGATCCCGTGCGCATGTCGGTCTATAGCGAAGTCGACCCGCTGCCGGACGGATTGCCGATTCTGCAGGTCGGCCTCGCCGACTGGGAGATCGCCAAGAATTTCGGCGCGGAGATTGCGCTGAAGGCGGACGTCAAGGAAACGCTGCGCGCACTGCTTCCCGTGCTGAAGGAGATGGGCGGCGCGGCACTGGCGCAACGCTCAAGCCAGCGTCGCGCCGAGCTCGCGCCGAAGAACTGGAGCGCGCGCCGCGCCGCTTTGGTCGAGCAGATCGGCAAGAGCGCCGGGCGCACGCCGATCGATCCCGACTATCTGGTGCTGCACATGGTGGAGGCCATGCCCGAGAACGCCATTCTCGTCGATGAAGGCCTCACTTCCAGCCGCCAGATCACGAACCTGCGTCCGCACCGCGATCGCTTCGGCTATCACGGCCTTGCCTCGGGCGGCATCGGCTGGGGCCTGCCGGCATCGGTTGGTGTCAGCATCGCCAATCCGGATCGTCCCGTGGTGTGCTTCTCCGGCGACGGCAGCGCGATGTATTCGATCCAGTCGCTATGGACGGCGGCGCATCACAGGCTGCCGCTCAACGTCGTCATCGCCAACAATGGCGGCTATCGCATCATCAAGCAGCGCCTGCTCGCCTTCCATGGCGACGACAATTATGTCGGCATGGATTTCGTCGACCCGCCGGTGGATTTCGCCGGCATCGCCAGGGCGCTGGGCTGCGAGGCGATCAAGATCAGCGACCCTCGCGAGCTGAAGGCGACGCTGGCGTCGGCGTTTGGCCGGCCCGGGACGAAGCTGATCGAGGTGATGGTGGACGGGAAGGTGTAGCCCTGCTGTCGTCCCGGCGAACGCCGGGACCCATACCGCGTGATCCATCGACTGCGGGTGGTGTCAATCCCGAACGACCAATCTTCGCCAAACTACTCCCTGGGGTTATGGGTCCCGGCGTTCGCCGGGACGACAGCGTGTATGTGGCAGCTTACCCGTTCTTCCCCACCCGATACCCTGCCGCCGGATGCGGCGCGCCGAGCCGTGCGCGGCCATCGCCGAACAGCTTCTCCCGCAATGTGCCTTTTGCGTATTCCGGCTTGTACCGCCCGCGCCGCGTCAGCTCCGGCACCAGCATGTCGGCGATGTCCTCGAAATCGCCGGGCGAGATCGCGAAGGCGACGTTGAGGCCGTCGACGTCGGTTGCCTCGAACCATTGCTCGATCTTGTCCGCGACCATCTCGGGCGTTCCGACCACGACGGGGCCGGCGCCGCCGATGCCGACATGCTCGATGACGTCGCGCACGGTCCAGACGCGATCGGGGTCGGCGCGGGTGACGTTGTCCATGGCGCTGCGGCCGGCATCGTTCTGGACGTGGCGGACCTGCTGGTCGAGGTCGTAGCCGGAGAAGTCGACGCCGGTCCATCCCGACATCAGCGCCAGCGCGCCTTCGGGACTGATATGGCGGCGGTAGTCGGCGTATTTCTCCTTCGCCTCGGCTTCGGTCCGGCCGAGGATGATCGTCATCATCGAGAACATCAGGATCTCGGCCGGATTGCGGCCGAGCGCGGCGGCCTCCTGCCGGATCGCGGAGACGCGCGGTGCGATCACCTTGGCTGACGGCCCCGACATGAACACGCATTCGGCGTGACGCGCGGCGAACTGGCGGCCGCGCGGCGAGGTGCCGGCCTGGTACAGCACGGGCGTGCGCTGCGGCGACGGTTCGCTGAGGTGAATGGTGTTGTTGATGCGATAGTTCGCGCCCTCATGATTGACGCGATGAACCTTTGCGGGATCGGTAAAGATACCGCGCTTGCGATCGCGCAGCACGGCATCGTCCTCCCAGCTCCCTTCCCAGAGCTTGTAGACGACATCCATATATTCGTCGGCGATGTCGTAGCGGTCGTCATGCCCGGTCTGCTTGTCCTTGCCGGCGCCGCGGGCGGCGCTGTCGAGATAGCCGGTGACGACGTTCCAGCCGATCCGCCCCTCGGTGAGATGATCGAGCGTCGACATCCGCCGCGCGAAGGGGTAGGGCGGCTCGAAGGACAAATTGCTGGTGACGCCGAAACCGAGATTTTGCGTCACCGCCGCCATCGCCGAGAGCAGGAGCAGCGGCTCGTTCGACGGTGTCTGTGCTGCATTGCGCAAGGCTGCGTCAGGGCTGTTGCCATAGACGTCGTAGACGCCGAGCACGTCGGCCAGGAACAAGCCGTCGAAGCGGCCGCGCTCCAGCGTCCTGGCAAGGTCGATCCAGTAGGGCAGGCGGTTATATTCGGCGGTGCGGTCGCGCGGATGGGTCCACAGGCCCGGCGACTGGTGTGCGACGCAATTCATCGCAAAGGCGTTGAGCCTGATCTGCTTGGCCATGATGGTCCCCCGGCGCTCTGTACTGAGCGCTCTTCGAATGATAGACGTGCGCCCCAACTTGGCGAAGTTCTTGCATATAACTTGCGCTTGGCAAGGCCAAAATCAGCAGCACTGCTGCCCTTGGCAAGCCGATCTCAAGCGAGCAAGAACGAAATCCCAAGAGAACTACAAGAGAACTACAAGAGAACTACAAGAACAATCCAAGTCCCCGCCACTTTCGAAGGCCGTCCTGTCTCGGGTAGGGTCCTTCCTCGAAGTCCGAAAAGCAAATCATGACCAGAGCCGACGCCATCGCCCGCGCCCGTGAGGATTTCAAATCGGGCGCGCTCCTCGCCGAACTCGACCGCCGCGTCGCCTTCAAGACCGAAAGCCAGAATCCGTCGCGCGGCGCCGAGTTGCGTGCCTATCTGGAACAGGAGATGCAACCGGCCTTCGCTGCGCTCGATTTTCAAAGCCGTATGGTCGAATCCCCCAGCGGCAAGGCGCCGTTCCTGTTCGCCGAGCATCACGAGAGTGCGTCCGCCCCGACCGTGCTGATTTACGGCCACGGCGACGTCGTCGACGGCATGGAAGGCGAATGGCGCGATGGCCGCGATCCCTGGCGCACGACGGTTGCGGGCACGCGCCTCTACGGCCGCGGCACCGCCGACAACAAGGGCCAGCACAGCATCAACATGGCGGCGCTCCGCGCGGTGCGCGAGGCCCGCGGCGGCAAGCTCGGCTTCAACGCCAAATTCATCGTCGAGATGGGTGAGGAAATCGGCTCGCCCGATCTCGGCAAGGTCTGCGATCTCAATCGCGATGCGCTCAAGGCCGATCTGTTCATGGCCTCCGACGGACCGCGCCTGTCGGCAGATCGCCCGACGCTCTTCCTCGGCTGCCGTGGCGGCATCCGCATCCATCTCGACGTGAATTTGCGCGACGGTGGCCATCATTCCGGCAATTGGGGCGGCGTGCTCGCCAATCCCGCGACCATTCTGGTCAACGCGATCTCGACGCTGGTCGATGGCCATGGCCGTCTCCAGCTCGATGCCCTGAAGCCGCCGCGGCTCACCAACCAGATCCGAAGCTATCTTGCCGATGTGCAGGTCGTCCCGACCGAGGACGAGCCGGCGCTGGCGGAGAACTGGGGCGAGGAGGGATTGTCAGCGGCCGAGCGGCTCTATGCCTGGAACACGCTCGAAGTGCTGGCGATGTCCTCGGGCAATATCGAGAAGCCGGCCAACGCCATTCCCGGTCACGCCAATGCCGTGCTGCAACTGCGCTTTGTCGTCGGCACCAAGATCGACGGCCTGATCGAGGCCGTCCGCGCGCATCTGGTCGAGAAGGGTTTCCCGATGGTCGAGGTGCGGGCCGCACAGAGCTTTGCGGCCTCGCGTACCGACTTCGACAGCCCCTGGATCAAATGGGCGGCGGATTCGGTGCGAGAAACGACCGGCAAGGCGCCGGCGGTGCTGCCGAACTTCGGCGGATCGCTGCCGAACGACGTGTTTTCCGAGATCCTGGGCCTGCCGACGATCTGGGTCCCGCACTCCTATCCCGGTTGCTCTCAGCATGCGCCCAATGAGCACATCCTGCTGCCATTGACCGAAGAGGCCTTGACGGTGATGGCCGGGCTGTTCTGGGATCTCGGGGAATTGCCCAAGCCACTGACCTGAGCCACTGATCCTTAGCCATTAACCTGAGCCGCAAGCCAGCCGAAAGTCACATTCTAATCCGGGCCGATTTGTGCTTGCATCCGGCCCATCATCCTGAAAGGGGAACAAAAAAGTGAAGCATTTCCGTCACATCGGTCTCGCGCTTGCCGCGACCTTTGCCGTCAGCCAGGCCGGGGCCCAGGAGCTGACCGGCACGCTGAAGAACATCAAGGACACCGGCGCCATCACGCTGGGCTTCCGCGACTCCTCGATCCCGTTCTCCTATCTGGACGACAACCAGAAGCCCATCGGGTTCGCGATGGATATCTGCTACAAGATCGTCGACGCTGTGAAGAAGGAGCTCAAGCTCGACAAGCTCGAGGTCAAGCTCAACCCGGTCACCTCGGCGACGCGTATTCCGCTGATGGCCAACGGCACCATCGACCTCGAATGCGGCTCGACCACCAACAATGCCGAGCGCCAGAAGCAGGTCGCCTTCACCAACACCCACTTCCTGACCGCCAGCCGCTACGTGTTCAAGAAGTCGAGCGGCCTGAAGTCGATCGACGACCTCAAAGGCAAGACGGTGGTCTCGACCGCCGGCACCACCAATATCAAGCAGCTCACCGAGGCCAACGTTGCGAAGGGCCTCGGCGCCAACATCATCCCGGCCAAGGACCATGCTGAGTCCTTCCTGATGGTCGAGACTGATCGCGCGGTCGCCTTCGTGATGGACGACATCCTGCTCGCGAGCCTTGTTGCCGGCTCCAAGTCGCCGGACGACTACGTCATCTCCAAGGACGCGTTTTCAAAGCCCGAGCCCTACGGCATCATGCTGCGCAAGGACGACGCGCCGTTCAAGAAGGTGGTCGATGCGGCGACCGCTGCGCTCTACACCTCCGGCGAAGGCCAGAAGATCTATGAGAAGTGGTTCACCCAGAAGATTCCGCCGAAGGGCCTCAACCTCAATTCGCCGATCTCGGCCGAGCTGAAGAACGAGTTCGCGAAGCCCACGGACTCGCCGAACCCGGACGACTACAAGTAAGCTGAGTTGACGCCTCTCCCCGTTTGCGGGGAGAGGAAGCAAATTCCGGCCATTCTGGAGGGAGTGGCCGGACATTTGCATAGACGTTTACGACATCTATGATTGGCGCGTTCGCGCGGGGGACACGTGAACTACCACTGGAACTGGGGAATCTTCTTCGAGCCGAACCCGATGGGGACCGGCACCTATCTCGACATGCTGCTGTCGGGGCTGGCGCTGACCCTGAAGACGGCGGTTCTTGCATGGATCATCGCGCTGGTCTTCGGCTCGCTGATCGGCGTCATGCGCACGCTGCCCTCCAGGGCGGCCTACTGGTTCGGCTTCTGCTGGGTCGAGTTCTTCCGCAACATGCCGCTGCTGGTGCAGCTGTTCCTGTGGTACTTCGTGCTGCCGGAATTGTTGCCGAAGGCGGCCGGCACCTGGCTGAAGCAACTGCCGAACGCACCGTTCTGGACCGCTGCGATCGGCGTCGGCCTCTTCATGTCGGCGCGTGTCGCCGTGCAATTGCAGGCCGGCATCGGCTCGTTGCCGCGCGGGCAGAAGATGGCCGCAACTGCGCTCGGCCTGACCACCGTGCAGGGCTATCGCTATGTGCTGCTGCCGATGGCGTTCCGCATCATCCTGCCGCCGCTGACCTCCGAGTTCCTCAACACCATCAAGAACACGGCGGTCGCCATCACCATCGGCCTGCTCGAGCTGACCGGACAGGCGCGCTCGATGCAGGAATTCTCGTTCCAGGTGTTCGAGGCCTTCACCGCAGCGACTCTGCTCTATCTCCTTGTCAACGCCGTCGTCGTGACCGCGATGCGCTTCCTCGAGCGCTACGTCGCGATCCCCGGCTACATCACGGGGAAATAGCGCCATGTTCGGTAATCTCGATTTCGACGTCATCCGCCGCGCGCTGCCCTATCTGTTCTTCGAGGGCATGACGTTCACGGTGACCCTGACGACGCTGGCCGGCCTCGGCGGCCTGATCTTCGGCACCGCGATCGCACTGATGCGACTGTCCGGCTTCAAGGTGCTCGGCCGCATCGCCGGCATCTATGTCGACTTCATGCGCTCGCTGCCGCTGGTGCTGGTCATCTTCTGGTTCTACTTCCTGGTGCCCTATATCGGGCAGTGGGTGACCGGCGCGTCGCGGCCGATCAGTGTCGGTGCGTTCGCCTCCTCGCTCATCACCTTCATCATGTTCGAGGCGGCGTACTTCTCCGAGATCATGCGCGCCGGCATCCAGTCGATCTCGCGCGGCCAGCCGGCCGCCGCCAACGCGCTCGGCCTGACCTACGCCCAGACCATGCGCTACGTCGTGCTGCCGCAGGCGTTCCGCAACATGCTGCCGGTGCTGCTGACGCAGACCATTGTGTTGTTCCAGGACACCTCGCTGGTCTACGTGCTCTCGATCCCGGACTTTCTGGGCGCGGCGAGCAAGGTCGCGCAGCGCGACGGCCGCCTGGTCGAGATGTACCTGTTTGCCGCCGTCGTCTACTTCACCATCTCCTGTGTTGCGTCCTTCGGCGTTCGTCGCCTCCAGGCGCGCATCGCCATCATTCGATAGAGCGTGTCGGTCATGATCGAAATCAGCCACGTCAACAAATGGTACAGCCCGACCTTCCAGGTGCTGACCGACTGCACCACCAGCGTCACCAAGGGGGAGGTCGTCGTGGTCTGCGGTCCCTCGGGTTCGGGCAAGTCGACGCTGATCAAATGCGTCAATGCGCTGGAGCCGTTCCAGGAAGGCGACATCAGCGTCGACGGCACCAAGGTCAACGACCCCAAGACCGATTTGCCGAAGCTGCGCTCGCGCGTCGGCATGGTGTTCCAGCATTTCGAGCTGTTTCCGCATCTCAAGATCATCGACAATCTCTGCCTCGCCCAGCAGAAGGTGCTGGGCCGGTCGTCTGACAAGGCGGTGGCGAAGGGCATGCAGTTGCTGGATCGCGTCGGCCTCAAGGAGCAGGCGCAGAAGTTTCCGGCGCAGCTCTCCGGTGGCCAGCAGCAGCGCGTTGCGATCGCGCGCGCGCTCGCCATGGACCCCATTGTCATGCTGTTCGACGAACCGACCTCGGCGCTCGACCCCGAGATGGTGAGCGAGGTGCTCGACGTCATGGTCGACCTCGCCCATGAGGGCATGACCATGATGGTCGTCACCCACGAGATGGGCTTTGCCCGAAAGGTCGCCAATCGCGTGATCTTCATGGATCGCGGCGAGATCGTCGAGGACGCGGCGAAGGAGGATTTCTTCGGCAAGCCGCGCAGCGACCGCGCGCAGAAGTTCCTGTCGAAGATTCTGTCGCATTAACTTTCTGGCGTCATTCCGGGGCGCGACGCAGTCGCGAGCCCGGAATCCATAACCACCATCGGGAGTATGGATCCCGGGCTCGCGCTACGCGCGCCCCGGGATGACGAAGAGTAGGGTTTATCGGGCTCACCAAATCCCGTATACGGACAGCCAAATCCCCTTTTCCCGCCAGGAGACCTGCCTTGGACTCGATCGCCTACGTCAACGGCTCATTCGTCCCGCTCTCGGAAGCCAAGATCTCGGTTCTCGACCGCGGCTTCCTGTTCGCCGACGGCATCTACGAGGTCTCGGCTGTGCTGGATGGCAAGCTGGTCGACAACGCCTCGCATCTGGCGCGGCTGGAGCGTTCTGTCGGCGAGATCAGCTTGAGGCTGCCGGAGACGGTCGAGCGCATCACCGAGCTCCAGAAGGAGCTGATCGCGCGCAACAAGCTCGAGAGCGGCCTCGTCTATCTCCAGGTCACGCGCGGCGCCGACAAGGGCCGCGACTTCCCGTTCCCCAAGGGCGACGTCAAGTCGAGCCTCGTGATGTTCACCTCGGAAAAGGACATCATCAACGCCGCGGTGGCAAAGACCGGCATCAACGTGATCACGGTGCCCGACATCCGCTGGGAACGGCGTGACATCAAGAGCGTGGCGCTGCTGGCGCAGGTGCTGGCGAAGCAGGCCGCGGCGGAAGCCGGCGCAGGCGAAGCCTGGATGCTGCAGGATGGATACGTCACCGAGGGCGGTTCATCGTCAGCGTTCATCCTCACCAAGGACGACGTTATCGTCACCCGCAAGAACTCCAACGCGATCTTGCCGGGCTGTACCCGCAAGGCCGTCATTGCGCTCGCGGAAGAACGTCAGCTCCGCGTCGAGGAGCGGTCCTTCACGGTCGCCGAGGCGCTCGCCGCCAAGGAAGCTTTCATCACCTCGGCCTCGTCGTTCGTGCAGCCGGTGGTCGCGGTCGATGGCAAGACAATCGGCGAGGGCAAGCCTGGCCCGATGGCGACGCGTCTGCGCGAGATCTACGTGGAATTCGCCAAGGCGACGGCGGTTTAGGCCACACCCTCCACTGTCATCGCCCGCGAAGGCGGGCGATCCAGTACTCCGTGACATGAGTGCTTGAATCGAGAGGCGGCGGCGTACTGGATTCCCCGCTTGCCGCCTACGCTAATGCTTCGGCGCCCCTGGACCTCAACCCCGGCGAAGCCTTGGCGTAGCCGGGTCGCGGGGCATGACAGTCGAAAGTGTGGAGGCACATTGGCCTTCACACACCCCTCACACCACTGACGCCTTCACCTTCACCGGATGCACCGCGCGAAACGCGATCGCGATTCTGTTCCAGGCATTGATGGCCCCGATCAGCATCGTCAGGTTCACCGTCTCCGTGTCGGAGAATTGCGCGCGGACCTGCTCGTAGACGTCGTCGGGCGCATGCGTCTCTGAGATCAGCGTGACCGACTCGGTCCAGGCCAGCGCGGCACGCTCGCGGTCGGTGTAGAGCGGGGATTCGCGCCAGGCGTTGAGCAGATAGATCCGCTGTTCGGTCTCGCCGCGCTTGCGGGCGTCCTCGGTGTGCATGTTGATGCAAAAGGCGCAGCCGTTGATTTGCGACGCCCGGATCTTGACGAGCTCGATCAGCGATTTTTCGAGGCCGGTCGACTGGATCTGCTCTTCCAGCGCCATCAGCGCTTTCATCGTGTCGGGGGCGGCCTGGTAGAAATTCATGCGGGGCTTCATGGTCGTTCTCCTTTTGCTGGGGTTGACGTCAGTGGGCTCCACCGGCCGAGGTCTGGCCGGGCTTCTTCAGGAAGAATACGGCGATCAGGGCCACGATCAGTGCCATGCCGAGCAGATAGAAGGTGTCGCTGAAGGCGAAGATGTAAGCCTGCTTCTGCACGGTATGGCCGATCGCGACATAGGCGCGATGCGCGGCGTCGGCGCGGTCGAGCACGCCGTGATTGATGAAATATTGCGTCAGCTGCTCCAGCCGCGTCCGGGTCGCCTGCTCGAACACCGAGACCGACTGCATCAGCACGTTGGAGTGATATTGCTCGCGCTTGGTCAGTACAGTCTGAAGCAGCGCGATGCCGACGGCGCCGCCGAGATTACGCATCATATTGAACAGGCCTGAGGCCGAGCCCGCATTCTCCGCTTCGATGCCGGCGGTCGCCACAGCCGACAACGGGGCCATCACGAGTGCCTGGCCGATCGCACGGACGACATTGGGCCACAACAGCTGGTCGGCAGCGTAATCGTTGGTCATATAGATGTTCATGAAGTTGGAGCCTGCGAACAACACGAAGCCGACGCCGATGATGATCCGCGCGTCGAACTTCTGCATCAGGCGCGGCACCAGCGGGATCAGCAGGAGTTGTGGCAATCCGGTCCAGGCCAGCACCATGCCGATCTGCTCGGCATTGTAGCCCTGGATGCGCGCCAGATATTGCGGCAGGATGAAGACCGAGCCGTAGAGCGCGACACCGAGCAGGAAGTTCGCGAGCATGCCGAAGCCGAAATTGCGGCGCACCAGCAGGCGCAAGTTGAGCAGCGGCTTCTTCACGGTGAGTTCGATGATCAGGAAGGCGGTCAGCGCGACGGCCGCGATGACTGACAGCTTGACGATGAAGGGCGAGCCGAACCAATCGTCCTTGTTGCCCTCTTCCAGCACGGTCTGAAGCGCCGACAGGCCGATCGCCATGGTGATGATGCCGGCCCAGTCGCCTTCGCGCAGCAGCGCGAGCTTCATCGGCTTGGCCTCGAGCGCGTACCAGAGCATGCCAACCATGATCGCGCCCGGCACGAGGTTGACGTAGAAGATGTACTGCCAGCCGAAATTCTCGGTGAGATAGCCGCCGATGGTCGGGCCGATCGCGGGCGCGAACGTCGCCGACAGCGCGAACAGGGCAAGGCCGACCGGCTGCTTGCCGCGCGGCAGCAGCGTGATGATCAGTGTGAACGCCATCGGGATCAGCACGCCGCCGGTGAAACCCTGCACGGCGCGCAGCACGATCATCTGCGGCAGGTCCTGCGCCAGCGCGCACGCCGCGGAGAGCAGCAGGAACAGGATCGCGTTGGTGAGGAGATAGATGCGGATCGAGAACACCTGGGCGAGCCAGCCCGACAGCGGGATCACCACGATCTCTGCGATCAGATAGGACGTCGAGATCCAGCCGCCGTCGTCGATTCCGGCGCCGATCGCGCCTTGGATGTCGGCGAGCGAGGCGTTGACGATCTGGATGTTCAGCACCGCCATGAAGGCGCCGAGCGTCGCGCCGATCACCGCGATCCAGGTCTTGGCGGAAATTGCCGGCGTGACGGGCGCGGCAGGGGCGGGAACGCTTGCAGCGGAAGCGGTGTCGACTGTCGGTTGGAGCGTGCTCATGGAAGCCTCGTCTCGGGTACGGAGACAGGATGCTTTAGGCGGATGGTTTCGATAATCGGCGACGTTTGGGAAGGATCATCCGGCAGGGTTTGACAATCCTGCCGTATGTCCCTCGAGGTCAGCCGCCGTTCGGGCGAGAGGTGTTGTCGGCGAGGCGCCTGGCCGTCTCACGCTCGGCCAGCACGGCCTGCTTGGTGTCTACCGTTGGCACCGCGGACATGCCCGGCCGCAACAGGCCGGTCAGGCTGTGATCGTCGAGCACGATCTTCACCGGGACGCGCTGCACGATCTTGGTGAAATTGCCGGTGGCGTTATCGGGCGGCAGCAGCGCGAATTCGAGCCCGCTGGCCGGCGACAGGCTGTCGACATGACCGCGCAGGGTCTGGCTGCGGAAGCTGTCGACGCGCAGCTCGACCGGCTGGCCGGGACGCACATGGGTGAGCTGCGTCTCCTTGAAGTTCGCGACCACATAGACCGCATCGAGGGGCACTACCGCCATCAATTGCGTGCCGGCCTGCACGAACTGGCCAACGCGCAGGCTGCGGGCACCGACCGTGCCGTCGACCGGCGCGGTGATCTCGGTATAGGACAGGTTCAGCCGCGCCTGGTCCGCAACGGCGCGGGCGTGTTCGAGCTGGGCCGTGGCCTGGGCGCGCTGGGTGGTGAGCACGTCGACCTTGCGCTGTGCGGCCAGAAGGCCCGATTTCGCGTGCTGCAATTGCGCGCTGCTGGCGCGCAGCGCCGCATCGGTCTGCTGTGCGCGCTGGATCGTGCCGGAGCCCGACTTCATGAGATCGTCGTAGCGGGCGCGCTCCTCCTGGGCGAATTTCAGGTTGGCGTCCGCAGCCGTGACATCGGCCGTGCTCTGTTCGATGATCGGCTGTTGCAGTTCGAGCTGGGCATCGAGGTTGCGCACGGAAGCCTCCGCGGCGGCGACATCGGCGCGGGCCTGATCGAGCGCCGCCCTGAAGTCGCGATCGTCGATCCGGGCCAGCACCTGGCCGGCTTTGACCTTTTCGTTGTCGCCGACCAGGACCTTCGCGATGTAGCCGGAAACCTTCGGCGCGACGATCGTGGAGTCCGCCTTTACATAGGCGTCGTCGGTCGTCTCGAGATAACGGCCGTTGGTCCAGTAGTCGTGTCCGTAATAGGCGATCGCTGCCGTGCCCGCGAGGAGCGCGAGCGCCAAGGCCGCCCGCCGGAGCTTGTTGCGGACCGGCACAAACGGCGGCGCCTTGGAATAATCCTGAGTGATTTCAGTTGCTTGCTGAAAGGTTTCGGTGCGGGGCATCTCGGACATGACGGTCTCCTATCGGCTGGCAGGGACTATCGGTCTTTCCAGTTAGAGCGATAATCGGCGAAATGCTGGAAGGATTATCCACTGCGGGTGGATAGTCCGGGACCTCGCCTGAGGTGCGTATGATCTACCCAACCGGACGCGCGACTGCCCCAGAGCGATTGCCGCACCTGTCGAGCGATTGCTGCTAACGCAGCACCAATGCCGCGCGCGGGATGATCTGATAGATAATCGGGGCGAATTCCTTGAGATTATCGATCAAGAGCGGATAATCAGGCGGCATGGACCGATTGACCAGCCTCGAAGTCTTCAGCCGTGTGGTCGAGACCGGCGGCTTCTCCGCAGCAGCCCGCAAGCTCAACATGTCGACCACCATGGTGAGCAATCACGTTCAGGCGCTGGAAGACCGGCTCGGGGTGAGGCTGCTTCAGCGCACCACGCGCAGGGTCAACCTCACCGAGATCGGCAAGGCCTATTACGACCGCTGCGTCCAGATCCTCGCCGATATCGAACAGGCCGACGATATCGCGAGCGAATTGCAGTCGGTGCCCCGCGGCACGTTGCGCGTCCACGTCGCCACGCACATGGTGCCGTTTGTCGCGCCCGTCGTGGCGAAACTCCTGTCGACCTATCCAGAGCTCAAGATCGATCTGCGCATGGGCGAAGCCGACCTCGACCTCATCGAGGAAGGCTATGACATTGCCGTGCGCATGACGCCGCCGCCGGATTCGAGCCTGATCGTGCGGAGCCTCGCCACCTGGCGTCACGTGCTGTGCTGTTCCCACGAATACATCGAAAAGCACGGCCGGGTGCAGAAGCTCGACGAGCTCACTGCGCATAATTGCGGTCGTCACCTGAACTATCCGTTTGGCGATGAATGGCGCTTCCTCGATCGCAAGGGAGCGTCGGCTTCGGTGCGTATCTCCGGCAGCTTCATCACCAACAGCGGAGAAGCGCTGCGGAAGGTCGCGCTGGGGGGCGCTGCCGTCTGCCTGATGGCGGGGTTTCTCATTCAGGACGACCTCGAGGCCGGCCGCCTCGTGCGCCTGTTGCCGGAATATCGGACGGTCGAGCTGTCCATGAATGCTGTCTATCCGCACAAGCATCATCTGTCGGCGAAGGTCAGAACCTTCATCGACATGCTCGTGCACCACAGTGCCGAGCAGCAGAAGCTGATCAATCCGTATTCGTGAGACGCTGCCAATTCCTCAACCTGAGGAGCGCGGAACGCGCGTCTCGAAGGATGAAAGGCCCGGGTCGTGGCCTCGCCCTTCGAGACGCTTGCTTCGCAAGCTCCTCAGGGTGAGGAGATAGATGTGTGCTTGCCTCTAGCGGGACGGAGGTGGCAGCCGCCCGAATACCTTGTCCAGTGCCATGCCGATCGCAAGCAACCGGCGATCGCTGCCTGCCGAGCCGTCCAGTTCGAGGCCTACAGGCAATTTGCTCGTGGCGCCGAGCGCGATCGGAAGTTGGATGCCGGGAATGCCGGCATTGCTGCCGGGATCGGTGTTCTGGATGAACAGGCCGAAATTTTCGAGACTGCTGGAGTCGGGATTTGAGGAAATGGCAACGCGCGGCGTGGTCGGGAAGGCGATAGCGTCGAGCTTGTTCCCGGAAAACGTGTCGCTGTAGAGCGCCTGCAGCGCAGGCCGGGCGGTCCTGATCGCCGCGTCATAGATCGGCTTGGCGTCGTGCAGCGTGTTGTCGGGGCCGGGCAGTTTGCGCGGGATGACGAGACCATCATACGTGCCCTTCACGTCGGGGCTGGCGATCTCCTTAGCCAGCGCCTCGATGCTGAGGCCGGTGCCGGTGTGCGCGAGATAGGCGACCATGTCGTCATAGGCTTCGTACAGCGCGACGGGAAAGCCGACCTGACCGTTGAGCCCGGCAAGCTGCGGCATCTCGATCTCGACCACCGTGACGCCCTGCGCCTTCATTGCCGCGACGGCCGCCTGGAATGCGGCCTCGGTGTCGGCATCGAGATTGGTCAGCATCGACCTCACGATGCCGATCCGCACCTGCTTCAAGTCGGCCGGGGCGATCTCGTCACCGCCCGCGATGACGCGGTCGAGCAGCGCGACATCGGCGATGGTCGCGGCCATCGGCCCTGCGGTGTCGCGGGTGTGCGAGATCGGCGCAATGCCCTCTTGCGGATAGCGGCCGACGGTCGGGCGCAGCGAGGCGCATCCGTTCAGCGCCGCCGGCACCCGGACCGATCCGCCCGTGTCCGTACCAAGCCCGCCCGCGACGATCCGCGCCCCGAGCGCGGCACCCGTGCCTGACGAGGAGCCGCCCGCGATGAGCGCGCGATCATAGGCGTTGCGCACGCCGAACTCGGCGCCGGTCTTGAATGCGGTGTTGTAGCCGGAGATGCCGAAGGCGAGCTCGTGCATGCTGGTCTTGCCGATGATGATTGCGCCGGCGGCGCGCAGCCTTGCTGCGACCGGCGCATCGGTCTTCGGCACGTAATCCTTCAGCGCGGGCGTGCCGGCACTGCAGGGAAGCCCGGCCACCTCGATATTGTCCTTGATCACGATGGGAACGCCGCCGAGCGGCTTGCTCCGGTCGGCGCTTGCGTCGAATGCAGCTGCGGCCTTCAGGGCGCCGGCCTCGTCCAGGGTGACGAAGGCGTTGAGATCCGTGTTGGCTTTGGCGCGGGCAAGAGCTTCCGAAGTGAGCGCAGTGCTCGTGACTTTCCCGGCGCTAAGATCGGCCGCGGCCTGGGTCAGGGTCAACTGGTCGAAATCCATGATGCGTCACCCGATTGCCGGGCTCCATCAGGGAGCCCCCTCGAATTCGGTAGGCTGAAGCCTCGCTGGCATCACGTCAACCGTGGGCGCGCATCTTTGCTGGCGATGCCGCGATCACATCGGCGAGAAGCCGTTCGACCTCCGGCTTCACCTTCGCGACCGCGGTGTCCTTGACCGGGCCGTAGCCACGGATATCCATCGGAGCCTTGGCGATCGCAATGAAATCGGGCAGGCGCGCCGCGTCGAATTCGCGGAGCATCCGTTCGATCACACCCTCATACCAGGAGATGAGCTCGCGCTCGGTCCGCCGCTCGGCGGTGTAGCCGAACGGATCGAGCGGCGTCCCGCGCAGTAGCTTGAGCCGCGCGAGCATGGCAAGCGGCATCTGGATCCACTGGCCGAAAGCGCGCTTGCGCGGACGGCCGCGGGCGTCGCGTTCGGACGGCAGGAACGGCGGCGCGAGGTGATACTGGACGCTGAAACCGTCCTCGAACTCGCGCTTCAACTCGTCGAGGAAGCCGCTCTGCATGTGCAGGCGCGCCACCTCGTACTCGTCCTTGTAGGCCATCAGCTTGAATAGCGCGCGAGCGACGGCCTCGGTCATCGCATCGCTGTCCAGGTTGGCTTCGGCACTGCGGACGCTTGCGACGATCGTCCGGTAGCGTGCCGCATAGGCCGCGTTTTGATAGGCGGTGAGGAAGTCGGCGCGGCGGGCGATGAGCTGGTCGAGCGTCTCGGCTTTGGGTCTGTCGTCCGCCTTCGGCAACAAGTCCGGATCGGCAGCGGCGATCCGGCCCCAGGCAAAGGCCTGCTTGTTGCGTTCGACTGTGACGCCGTTGAGCTCGATCGCGCGCAGCAGCGCTTGCAGCGAGATGGGGATCAGTCCGTGCTGCCAGGCAAAGCCGAGCATGATGATGTTGGCATAGACGGCATCGCCGAGCAGCTGTTCGGCCAGCGCGTTGGCGTTGATGGTGTCGAGATTGTCGTTGCCGATGACCTGCCGGATCGCGCGCAGGCGGGCGGGCGAGGCGAGGTCCGCGTCGCGGAAGCGGACGACGTCGCCGGTCGGCATCTCCGCCGTGTTGATTGCAGCGCGCGTACCGCGGCGATAGGTGCCGGACGCCTTTGGCGCCGAGCTGACGACGAGGTCGCAGCCGATCAGCGCGTCGGCGGCGCCCTGGTCGATGCGGACCTGGTGCAGCGCCTCGGGCGAGGCGGCAAGGCGGATATAGCTCAGCACCGGGCCAAACTTCTGCGCAAAGCCGGTGAAGTCGAGGACCGAGACGCCACGTCGTTCGAGATGCGCGGCCATACCGATCAGCGCGCCGACGGTGATCACGCCGGTGCCGCCGACGCCCGTTACCAGCAGGTCGTAGGGACGGTCGAGCGTTGTGGGAGCGGGCAGGGGAAGCGCAGCCGCGCGGCCGACCGCGTCGATCTCGCTCGCGCTCTTCTTCCGGCGCGTCGCGCCTTCGACGGTGACAAAGCTCGGGCAAAACCCGTTGAGGCAGGAAAAATCCTTGTTGCAGGCCGACAGGTTGATCTGCCGCTTGCGGCCGAACGGCGTCTCCTTCGGCTCGACGCTGAGGCAGTTGGATTCGACCGAGCAGTCGCCGCAGCCCTCGCAGACGAGATCGTTGATGTAGGCAAAGCGCTTGGGATCGGCCATCTGCCCGCGCTTGCGGCGGCGTCGCTTCTCGGTGGCGCAGGTCTGCTGGTAGATCAGGACGGAGACGCCGGTGATCTCGCGCAGCTCGCGCTGCACAGGGTCCATTTCCTCGCGCCGATGGATGGTCACGCCGATGGGCAGGTCCGCCGGCGAAAACTGCGCGGGATCGTCCGACACCAGCGCGATGCGCGCCACCCCTTCAGCGCGGACGCTATGCGCGATGGCATGGACGCTGATGGGGCCGTCAACCGGCTGGCCGCCGGTCATGGCGACGGCGTCGTTGAACAGGATCTTGTAGGTGATGTTGGCCTTGGCGGCGATCGCCTGCCGGATCGCCATCGAGCCCGAATGATAGTAGGTGCCTTCGCCGAGATTCTGGAAGATATGCTTGTTGCCGGTGAATTTCGACGACGCCGCCCAGTTCACGCCCTCGCCGCCCATCTGGATCAGCGACGACGTCTCGCGGTCCATCCAGCTCGCCATGAAGTGGCAGCCGATGCCGGCCAGCGCCTTCGATCCCTCAGGTACCTTTGTCGATGTGTTGTGTGGGCAGCCCGAGCAGAAATAGGGCGTGCGTGTCGCGCCGCTGACATTGATCGTGCGCGCGGCTTCAGGCATCAAGGCGGCCGCGCGTGCGGCGAGATTGAGGCCCGGAAACATCGGATCGAGCCGGCGGGCGAGCACGCCAGCCAGCGCACGCGGCGACAGTTCGCCGATCCAGGAGATCAGCCGCGCCCCTCGCTCGTCGTGCTTGCCGACCATGCGCTCGGGCTTGGTGCCGGGATAGTCGTAGAAATATTCCTTGAACTGGCTCTCGATGATGCCGCGCTTTTCCTCGACCACGAGAATCTCGCGCTTGCCCTTCACGAAGTCCATCGCGTCATGCAGCGCCAGCGGCCAGACCATGCCGACCTTGTAGACGTCGATGCCGATGCTGCGGCAGGCCGCTTCGTCGAGGCCCATCAGCCGCAACGCTTCCATCAGGTCGAGATGCGCCTTGCCTGTTGTGACGATGCCGTAGGTGGCGTTCGGAATGTCGTAGATGTGGCGGTCGATCGGATTGGCCTTTGCGAAGGCATAGACCGCGTGCTTCTTCGCCTCCAGCCGCTCCTCGATCTGCGGGCCCGGCAGGTCGGGCCAGCGATAGTGCAGGCCGCCCGGCGGCGGCGTGAAGTCGGGTGTGCGGAAGGCGCGCGGCGGGCGCAGTGCGACGGATGCGCCCGATTCCACGATTTCCGAGATCGCCTTGAAGCCGACCCACATGCCGGAGAAGCGGCTCAGCGCGTAGCCATATTCGCCGAACGCCAGATATTCGCCGACATCAGCCGGATGCAGTGTCGGCATGAACCAGCTCATGAAGGCGACGTCGGACTGGTGCGGCATCGACGACGACACGCAGCCATGGTCGTCGCCCGCGACCACCAGCACGCCGCCATGCGGCGAGGAGCCGTAGGCATTGCCGTGCTTGAGCGCATCGCCGGAGCGATCGACGCCGGGGCCCTTGCCGTACCAGAGCCCGAACACGCCATCGACCTCGCGCTCCGCTTGCGTCTCGACCTGTTGCGAGCCGAGCACGGCGGTTGCCGCGAGGTCCTCGTTCACGGCCGGGAGGAATTCGATGCGGTCCCGCTTGAGACGCTCCTGGATGCGCCACAGCTCGAGATCGATGCCGCCGAGCGGCGAGCCGCGATAGCCGGAGATGAAACCCGCGGTGTTGAGACCGCGCATACGGTCGCGCTTCGCCTGGTCGAGCGCGATGCGGACGATGGCCTGCGTACCCGTGAGGAAGACGCGGCCCTCCTCGCGGTCGTAGCGGTCGGGGAGCTCGTAGCTGTCGAGTGACGGAATGGCGTCCATGGCGGACCTCGTGCGGCATCCTGCCTGATGATGGAAGGTTATGCCTGGGAGGCTGGTAGGTCTTACCTATTTTTCCCGCGTAGATCAAAATTTCGGTAGAATTTTGCACAAGACAGTCAAATTTGGTAGATGTTCTCGGCTTGAGAGGCCTCCATGATCGAAGAGCAGGACACGCGAATACTCGCCCATCTTCAGAAGGATGGTCGCGCCACCAATCAGCAACTCGCCGACGAGGTCGGCATGTCCACCTCCGCCTGCTGGCGCAGGGTGCGCGCGCTGGAGGAGAGCGGCGTCATCCAAGGCTATGCGGCGCTGGTCGCACGCGAGCAGGCGGGATTCACGATGTCGGCCATCCTCCACGTCTCGCTGGAGCGACACGACGCGAAGTTCGTCGACGAATTCGTGGCCAGGGTCACGACGCGCCGCGAGGTGCTGGAATGTTTCGCGACCACGGGTGACGCCGACTATCACCTTCGCGTCGTCGTGCAGGACATGACCGCCTACAATAGATTCCTCGACGAGTTCATGTTCCGCATTCCCGGCATCCGTTACGTCCGCAGCAATGTGGTGCTGAAGGAGATCAAGACCGGCGTGGCGCTACCGTTCTGAGACAACAACGGGACTCACACTGCCTCCGCCCGGCTGCGCCGGCGCAGTTGGCGCAGCGACAGTGCATGCAGCAGGATCGAGCTGGGTACGACGAAGGCCGGGGTCAACACGTTCGGAAAGGTATCGACGGCCATGCTCGGGCCATCCGGAACGATCAACTGGAACGGGCCAGGCGACATGGCCATTCCAAGGGCGATCGCGACGGCGAAGTCTGCGAGGCCGAAGAAATTCCAGAAGATCGCTCCTTTCCGCCCCTCGGCCGTCCCGGCCGCCAAGGCAATCGCCACTGGCACGGCGAACAGGCCGGTCAGCACGTCGCCGGTTCCTGCCGGCAATGCCCATAAGCCCGGGAGCGCCCCGCGCAGCCAGTAAGCGAGCCACTGACTGCCGAAGACGCGATAGACCTGAAGGGCGATGAGCCACGTCGTCGGCGTTGCATCGAGCAATTGTCCGACTCGCTTCGATAGCATCAGCACCGGAGTGCCGACGATCACTGGCAGCAGGATCGCCGCGGGAAGCAGCGGCAACGAGGAGGCGCCCGTGCGGAATGCTCCATTGATGGCTGCCGTCCAGGCGAGGGCAGCCCAAAGCGTGAAGGGGACCATGACGACCAGCCAGGTCGCCCGGCGTTGCTCTGGCGTCAACGCGGTGTTTTCGAGCCCGAGCCACAGGCCGACCGCAATGAGCCCATGGGCCAGCAGCCGAACGCCGAGGGCCGGAAAACCGCTCTCCGGAAGTGCGGGGAGCGAGTAGATCACCCAGGTCCACAGGATCGTGAATAGAACGGTCCACATCAGGCCGAGCCGGATGGGAGGCTGGGCCGGGGCGGCAACGGAAGCAGCATCGCTGTTCATCGGCGTTCCCTAGAGAGAGGTCGGTTGTGGCGGACGCACGAGATCGCGGCCAGCCATCTCAGGGGCCATGTCAGGCCGCTTTTTCTTCTGATCCGGACCTCACCAGAATCATGAAGACGAGAACATGGCTGACGAGCAGCAGCGGCACGTAGAGGGCTGGAATATAGATGCCAGCGCCGAAGAGGCCGGGATCCTGGATTTTCGTCACGCCCATGTAGTACGCATTCAAGAGATCCAGCGTGCCCCACACGTTGAACGCCCAGACCACCGGAACGGCGATCGACCATCGCCAGGAGAGTGCCGCGATTGACGCGAGCGCGAGAGAGGCGGCAATGAGATCCCCCCATCCGACCTCCGCGGCGAAAGTCGGGCTCAACTCCGCAGATACGAATCCCGCCACCATGAAATTCATGCCGAAGAACCTGAACGCGTTGAAGGCCGCGAGAAGTCTCAGGGCCTCATAGCGCGGCATGGCGCGGAGTGCCGGCCAGACGTAGATCGAAGCCACCACCGTGCTTGTCAGGAAAGCGCCTGCGACGCTGAGCACGAATGGAAGGTTGAAGCTTTGCGGCACGTTCGGATTCCCTTGTGGTGGCCTGTCCGGCCGGGTGCGGTCGAAGCCGGTCGGTTCGGCGTCGGCGGACGCTCAGGGTTTGGCCATCAGCAGACCGAGCGGCAGCAGCGGACCGACTGCGATGTAGTCGTGGTCCATGAGCGCTTGCCGCGCGAGCGGCAGGCCCTCCATGATCGCGTGTCCCTCGGCGACATCCCTGACATTCAACAGGAATACGGCGCCCCGCCCGTCGGATCGCGAATACCATTCGCGAACCGTCCCGTTGAGATAGAGCTGCACGGTCTGCCTGATTTCATCGGGCATGACGGCCATGATCTGATCTCGGGTGACGCCCGCCTTGACGGTCAGGATGACCATGACTCCGGTTGTCGGCGATGTGGATTGCGTTTGGGCAAGGGAAGGATCGGCCATGGAGATTGCGCCTGTGAATATGAGGGTGACTGCGAAGACGACGTTGCGGATTGTCTTCATCGATTTCATTTCTCCGATCGCGGCGGTTGCCGCAGCGGCACGGCTCATTTGCAATTCGGATGTAAAGCTGCTTTCCGCGAGTTACTATTCGCGATAATGTTGATGGGCCATGAAGCAGAACTTCACAGTCAGGCACGGCGCGCTGGACGGCGTGGAGGCGTTCCTGAGTGTCGCCCACCATCGCAGTTTCCGCCGAGCGGCAGCTGAACTCGGGGTCACGCCATCGGCCATCAGTCAGGCGATACGCGCGCTCGAGGCGCGCGTTGGCGCCGCGCTCTTCATCCGCACGACCCGCAGTGTCGGTTTGACCGAAGCCGGCGAAAGATTCCTGGCGCGCGCCAGACCCGCCTTCGAGGAGCTCGTCGCGGCAAGCGGGGCGGCGCGCGAACTCGGACAGCGACCGGCCGGGCTCCTGCGTCTCACCGTACCGCGCTCCGTCGTGCCGATCCTGCTGGAGCCGCTGATTGCGTCGTTCTGCCGGGCATTTCCCGAGATTGAGGTGGAGCTTGCCGCAAGCGAAGAACTGGTCGACCTCGCAGCCGGAGGTTTTGACGCCGGCATCAGGTTGGGCCAGTTCATCGCCCCCGACATGGTCGCGGTGCGCCTGACGAATCCGCTACCGCTCATTATCCTCGGCAGCCCGGCTTACCTTGCCCGCCGCGGTCGGCCCGAGCGGCCAGACGATCTGCGTGAGCACGCGTGCTTGAGGTTGCGACGATCGAACGGTGCGCTCGCGTCATGGTCGCTCGACGACAACGGTCGTTCGATCGAGATCGTGGTTTCGGGACCTTTCATCGCCAACGACTTCCCGACGATGCTCGGAGCCGCGATCGAAGGTGTGGGTCTTGCGCAAGTGCCCGCACCCCTGGCCACCGGTGCCATGGCGGCGGGAAAGCTCGTTCCCGTCCTGGAGCAATTCGCGCCGATGACACCGGGCGTGTTCCTGTACTATCCCGGTCACCGACAAATCATGCCGAAGTTGCGGGCCTTTATCGATCATGTGAAGGGCCGCTCAGGCGGCACGGGCTGATCTGCCGTCCTCCCGCACGAACCGATTGCGCAGCGTGCCGATGCCGGTGATGTCGATCTCCACGACATCGCCATGCTTGATGTCCGGCGAGGCGCCGTCGGTGCCCATCCAGATCACATCGCCGGGCCATAACGTGAAATACTTGGTCAGCTCGACCAGGAACGGCACCACGCCGAAGATCATGTCGTTGGTGTGGAAGCGGTTGGTCTCCTTGCCGTTGACCCTGACGATCGTCTGCATCCTGGCGAGATCGGCCTCGGTCTCGATCCACGGGCCCATCGGCTTGAACGTGTCGGCGTTCTTCGAGCGCCACAGGCTGCGGTCCGCCTTCTGCCAGCTGCGCTCGCTGACGTCGTTGCCGATGGTGTAGCCGAACACGCAATCCATCGCGTTCTGCTTGGTGAGATGCTTGACCTTCTTGCCGATGACGACGACGAGCTCGCCCTCGTAGTGGATCCTGTCCGTCGCGAAAGAGGGGATCACGACCTCCTCGTCATGCGCGATCAGCGCGTTTTGCGCGCGATAGCCGATCTCGGGCCGGTCAGGCACGGCCGGCACCTCGCCGCGCTTGTCGGCGGCCTCCTTCAGGTGCTTCAAATAGTTGAGGCCGACGCAATAGAAGGTGCGCGGGATCAGCGGCAGCTCGATCTTGACGTCGCTAAGCGGATGCGTGCGCGAGGTGCGCTGCCATTCGCCGAAGGGATCGCCGTCGACTGCGATGACCTGGTCGTCTTCAACGATCCCCCAGGAGGTTTTGTCCGAGGCGGTGAATTTCAGCCAGCGCATGTGGTGTCCTCGTTGTTATTCTGCAGCATCGCGCGGCTGCACCTTCCAGGCACCGGCAGCGGGCCGCCTCAAGCCGAGATTTTCCCGCAGCGTCTTGCCGCGATAGTCCTTCTGGAACAAGCCGCGGCGCTGCAATTCCGGCACGATATGGCGCACAAAATCGGCGTAGGAGCCGGGCACGTAGGTCGCCGCGATGACAAAGCCGTCGCAGCCACGCTCGACGAACATTTCTTCGAGCTTGTCCGCGATCTCCTTGGGGCCGCCGACCATCGCGTCCTGCACCTGGCCGCGGCCGGAGAAGGTGACGAAATCGCGCGCGCTCGGATTGCTCTTGCCCGAATTCTTCAGCACGCCGTCGCGGATGCCCAGAATGCCCTGCATGCTCTTCAGCTCTTCCGTCGTCAGCGGCTCGTCGAGGTCCTTGGAGGCAAAATCGTAATTGAGCGCTTCGGCGAGCAGCGACAGCGCGTCGATCTGGAGCGGCAGCTTGTTGATCAGCGCCATCTTGTCTTCGGCTTCGGTCCTGGTCGCGCCGCAGACCGGCGTCGTCAGGTTGCAGAGAAGCATCTGGTCGGGATCGCGGCCGGCTTTGGCGGCTTCGTTGCGCACGGCCGCATAACCCTCCCTGGCCGCGGCGAGGTTGCGCGCGGCGGTGAAGATCACCTCGCCCCAGCGACCGGCAAAGCGCTGGCCGCGGCCGGACGCGCCGGCCTGGATGATGACAGGATGGCCCTGTTGCGAGCGCGGCACGGTGAACGGCCCGCGCGACTTGAAGGCCGCTCCCTTGTGATCGAGCCGCTTCACCTTGGCCGGATCGGCAAAGCGGCCGCTCGTCTTGTCCATGATGAGCGCGCCGTCCTCCCAGGTGTCCCAATGGCCGAGCACGACCTCCATGAACTCGTCGGCGCGGTCGTAGCGGGAATCATGTTCGGGATGGGAGTCCCGGCCCATGTTGAGCGCCTCGCCGTCATTGAGCGAGGTGACGACGTTCCAGCCCGCGCGCCCGCCGGACATCAAATCGAGGGTTGCGAAGCGGCGCGCGACGTCGAAGGGCTCGTAATAAGTGGTCGAGCAGGTCGCGCCAAGGCCGAGCTTGTCGGTGACCAGGCCCATCGTGGTCAGCACGATCAGCGGATCCATCTTCACGCAGCGGATGCCGTATTCGACGGTGTGGGCGTGGTCGTTGCCGTAGCGGTCAGGCATCGCCAGGCGGTCGTCGAAGAAGGCCATGTGAAACTTGCCGGCTTCGAGGATCCTGGCGATCTCCTGATAATAGTCCGCCGACATCGAATCGTCGCGCGAGTCCGGATGCCGCCAGGAGCTCGGCAAATTGGTGCAGTTTTGCGCCTGGAGGAAGCCGACCAGTACCATCTGCCGCGTCATGCTGCTGTTCTCCGAATTCCGTCAGGCCAGGTCGAGCACCGTGTCGAGCCGGTACTCCCGCGCCAGCGTGCGCAGCTTCTCCCAGGTGGCATCCTCGACCTCGATGCCGTCACGCAGCCGCTGCTGCGCACGCACGCCTTCGATCTCGCCGGGATAGTAGACGCCCGTGCTGCCCTCGGAGGGCGGGGTCGATTTCAGATAGCGCGCGAATTCGGCGACCTCGCGCTTGAACTCCTTCAGCGGGCGGAACGCGGCGACGTTGAACACCGCCATGAAGCAGCCGTCATTGTGCCGCCCCGTTGGCTCGACGCCGAAGCCGAGACCGGTGAGCAGGCCGCACAGCACCTCGACCATGGCAGCGAGCCCGCTGCCCTTGTAGCCCTCGGTGCCGCCGAGCGGCAGCAGTGCGCCGCCCTTGCGGTATTGGGTCGGGTCAGTGGTGTGCCGTCCCTCGGCATCGATGATCCATCCTGCCGGGATCTCCTCGCCGCGGGCCACGGCGAGCTGGATCTTGCCGGCGGCGACCGCCGAGGTCGCCATGTCCAGGTAGAACGGCGCGTCGAGATCGGACGGCACCGCGATCGAGATCGGGTTGGTGCCGAGCCGCGCCTCCTTGCCGCCGAACGGCGCCACGTGCTTCGGCGAGCGGCCGGAGTCCGCCGTTGCAATCCCGATCATGCCTTCGCGCATCGCCATCAGCGGATAAGCGGCGAGGCGGCCGACATGGCTCTGCCGGAACACGGTGCAGGCGGCGACATTCGCCGTCTTCGCCTTCTCGATCGTCAGCGCCATCGCTTTGGCGTTGACGTGGAAACCAAATCCCCAATGGCCGTCGATCACGGTCGTGGTCGGCGATTCCTGGACGATGGTCCATTTGGCACCGGGAACGATGTGCCCGGCCTTGATGCGGTCGATATAGGTGGGAACCGCGATCACACCGTGGGAGTCGTGGCCGGCGAGATTGGCGTTGACGCAGCCGGTCGCGACCGCATCGGCCTCTTCCTGGGAAGCTCCGGCCGCCTGGAGCAGTGCGGCGCTGATGCGTGTGAGGCGGTCGGCCCTGACGATCGGCATGGCGTCTCCCCGGTCATCGCCCTTGTCATGACATCCGGCGGGCGGTTGTTGGGGCCATCGTCTCAAAGCGCTGGACCGATATCAATCTCCCGTAAACCAATACAGGGCTGCAAATTCGTAAAGAGCGCGCGCCCTTGGTCGAAGATTCGTCCCGGGTGGCGGTATTTTCGGTAGTTTGGCGGAGGTCGTTCGCAGCTCGTTCACTTTGATCGACGGTTTGCAGCCCGCAATAACGACCGTTTAGGCGATGGCCGTTCATAAAGTACCCGGGAAAATTAGGCAGAAATGCCCGGGAGCTGAGATCGTGCCGACGACACTCGCGCGCACCTTTGCGGCGCTGAGCGCCATCAACGAAGCGATCCTCTACGCAGAATCGCCGGACGAGCTGTACCAGAAGGTCTGCGACGCCGGGTTTGCGAGCGGAGACTTTTTGGCCGTGGCCGTGTTCCTGGCGGGACCGGACGGCCGGCGGCTCTGCTTTGCGGCCGGCTGTGGCGACGACATCCCGCGGCTGCGCTCGATCGAGATCACCACGGACGCCGGCACACCCGAAGGATCGGGCGTCGGCGGCGAAGCATTTCGCGATCAGAGGCTGTGCGTCAGCAACGACTATCTGAACGATCCGCGCTCGCTGGCGTGGCGCGAGGGCGCTGCCCGGGCCCACATAGGCGCGGCCGCGGCGCTGCCGCTGCTCTGCAACGGCAAGAGTGTCGGCGTGCTGTACGTGACCCGCAGCGAAGCCGGCTCGTTGAACGAGCAGATGGTGTCGCTGTTCGAGCGCATGTCGGCCAACATCTCCTATGCCCTCGACAATTTCGCGCGCGAGACCGCGCGGCAGACCGGCGAGCGGGCGATGCGGCGGCTCAACCGCATGTTCGGCGCTATCAGCGCCACCAACGAGGCCATTCTCCGCGCCAAGACCGAGCAGGAGCTCTACCAGCTCGTGTGCGACGCCTCCGTGCATGGCGGCAAGTCGCTTGCGACCATCGTCCTGCTCCGCGACCCGGATTCTCATTGGATGAGGCCGGTGGCCTCAACCGGACAAAACCTCGAACTGGTCACCCAGGCGCGCTATTCGATCGATCCGGAAAATCCCTACGGCAAGGGCATCTCCGGCGAGGTGTTCCGGACGCAGAAAGCCATCGTCGAGGACGATCTCGCCAGCCGTACCCGGGGAACGCCGTGGGAGCAGGCCAACGTCAACACCGGTGTTGCCGCCTGCGTGGTCGCACCGCTGATCAAGCACGGCGAGAGCGTCGGCGTGCTCCTGTCCTTCGTCGGCAGGTCATGGGCCAAGGACGAGGAAGTCGTCGCGCTGCTGCTGCGCATGGCGGAGAACGTCTCGTTCGCGATCGAGAATTTCGGCCGGGAGGCCGACAAGGCCAGGATCGCGGCGGAGGAAGAGCGCCTGGCACGCATGTATGCGGCGCTCAGCGCCACCAACGAGGCGATCCTGCGCGCGCGATCGCGATCTGAGCTGTTCGACCTCGTCTGCGAGGCGACCGTGCATGGCGCGAAATTCGTCTCGACCACGATCTTCGTGGCCGATCATGAAGCTGAGCTGCTCCGTGTCGCGTCGAGTTATGGACCGCATGCGGATGATTTACGCCGCTACACCTTCGCCACGTCCGACAAGGTACCGGAAGGGCGAGGGTTGACCGGAATGGCCTTCCGAACCTGCCAGACCCAGGTCAGCAACGACCTCCTGGCGGACGATCGCATCAAGCCATGGCATGAAAGCGCACGTCGCGCCGGCATACATTCTTCTGCTGCCTTGCCGTTGCTGAACGGCAACCGGGTCGACGGGGTCTTCCTCTTCAATGCCGCGGAGCGCGACACGTTCACTCCCGAATTCGTCGAGCTGCTCGAGCGATTGCAGGCGAACGTCGCTTTCGCGCTGGAAAATTTCGATCGCGCGGAGGAGAAGGCGCGGGCCGACAAGCAGCGGAGCCGCCTGAGCGGCATGTTCGAGGCGCTGAGCGCGACCAACGAAGCCATCATGCGCGCCAAGACGCGGAAGGAACTGTTCGAGGTCGCGTGCCAGGCGGCCGTGCTGGGCGACGTGTTCGCCTCGGCGACGATAGGCATCATGGACGAAAAGCGTGAGCTCGTTCGCGTCGTCGCGGGGAAGGGACGACTGCAGGGCCGAATGGTCGGACGTACCTGCGTTGTTTCCGCCGATCATCCCGAGGGCCAGGGCATCATCGGAATCTCGGTGCGGACCCGCCGGCCCAGTGTCATCAACGACTATTTGAACGACACGCGATCGTCGTACTGGCACACCAAGGCGACCGAGGATGGAACCCGGGCTGCTGCCAGCTTCCCGCTGATGCGGGCTGGCCAGGAGCCGATCGGCATTCTGCTTTTCCTCGCACCGGAAGAGAATACGTTCACGCCCGATCTGGTCGAACTGCTCGGACGCCTGGCTGAAAACGTCTCCTTCGCGCTCGACAATTTCGACCGGGCCGAGGAAAAGGCCCGCACCGAGGCGCAGAAGGAACGCCTGACGCGCATGTTCGCGGCGCTGAGCGCGACCAACGAGGCGATCATGCGGGCGAAATCCCGCGCCGAGCTGTTCGACCTCGTCTGCCTCGCGGCATCGAACGGCGCCAAGTTCACCTCGACGACGATCGCGCTGGCCAGGGCCGACAGCGACCAGCTCGAGATCGTGGCCGCGGCCGGGCCGTCCGCCGACACCACGCGCAACATCCGCCTCTCCATCGACCCCGAGCGTCCCGAGGGGCGCGGAATGAGCGGCACGGCATTCCGCACGCGCCAGCCCTGCATCAGCAACGACTATCTCAACGACGACCGCGTCCGGGTCTTCCATGCCGCCGTCCGCGGCGACGGCGCACGGTCGGGCGCGGCGTTTCCGCTCATCGTGCACGATCAGGCCGTCGGCGTCATGATCTACATGTCGACCGAGCCGGGCACCTTCACGTCCGAGTTCGTCGAGCTGTTGCAGCGCCTCGCCGACAACGTCTCCTTCGCGATGGAGAATTTCGATCGCGCCGACGAGAAGAACAAGGCGGACGAGCGGATCGAGTATCTCGCCTCGCACGACAGCCTGACCAACCTGCCGAACCGCGAGACCTTCAACGGGCTGCTGCGCAAGGCGATCGACGCGGCGCAGCACCACGACCACCGCTTTGCGGTGCTGTTCATCGATCTCGACCGCTTCAAGGTCATTAACGATTCGCTCGGCCACGAGGCCGGCGACCTGCTCCTGCTCGAGGTCGCCGACCGCCTCCGCAACGCGCTGCGGGCAAGCGACGTGGTGGCGCGGCTCGGCGGCGACGAGTTCGTGGTGATCCTCGACCAGCGCGGCGAGATCGACGACGTCCAGCGGATCGCGACCGGGTTGCTCGCGGCGCTCGCCAAGCCCATGGAGCTGGCCGGCCACGAATGTCACACCACAGCCTCGATCGGCATCGCGATGTATCCGGCCAACGGCTCCGACGCGCAGACGCTGACCAAGAACGCCGACATGGCGATGTATCTCGCCAAGGAGGACGGCAAGAACGGCTACCGCTTCTTCTCCAAGGAAGTGAAGACGCAATCGATCGAGCGGCTCTCGCTCGAAAGCGCGCTGCGCCGGGCGCTGGAGCGCGAGCAGTTTTCGCTGAACTACCAGCCCAAGGTGGACATGGAGACCGGCCAGATCACCGGCGTGGAAGCGTTGCTGCGCTGGACGCACCCGAATCTCGGCAGCATCTCGCCGGCGCAGTTCATTCCGCTTGCGGAAGAGACCGGGCTGATCGTGCCGATCGGCCGCTGGGTGGTGAAAGAGGCCTGTGCGCAGGCCATGGCCTGGCAGCGCCGTGGCCTGTTGCCGGTGTCGATGGCGGTCAACCTGTCGCCGCGGCAGTTTGTCGACGAACATCTGCTGCAGGACGTCGACGAGGCGCTGGCGGCCTCCGGCATGTCGCCGGTGCTGCTCCAGCTCGAGGTCACCGAGAGCATGATGATGCGCAATGTCGGTCGCGCGCTGAAAGTGCTCGACGCCATCCAGAGCCGCGGCATCCGCCTCGCCATCGACGATTTCGGCACCGGCTATTCGTCGATGTCGCTGATGAAGCACTTCCCGATCGACACCATCAAGATCGACCGCTCCTTCGTGCGTGACCTGCCGCAGGATTCGGAGGACCAGGCGATCGCGCAGGCGATCATCAGCATGGGCAAGGCGCTCGGCATGACCGTCGTCGCCGAGGGCGTCGAGAACGCCGAGCAGGAGGCGTTCCTGCGCACCCATGGCTGCGACGAGATGCAGGGCTTCCTGATCTCGAAGCCGCTGCCGGCGCGGCAGATGGCCGAGCTGCTGCGGCCGATGGTCCTGCCGGTTGCACCGCCGCTCCAGCCCGAGCCGGATCCGGTTGCCACCGAAGCTGCGGCGCTACGGCTGAAACGCGCTGTCGTCTGACGGCTGCGGGTGCAATTCGCGGACCTCGTGATCCGTGCCTTCGGCCTTGCTCGGAAAATCCTGCGGTTCCGTCAGCGAGGTCTGCTCGACGAACAGCGCGAGTATCGTGCGCGCACCGTCGGCGAAGCTCGCGCCTTCGTTCAAGCCGAGCTCGGAGCACCAGGCGGCGCTCATCGGCTCCTGGTCGTCGACCACCGCCATGGCAGGCCCCCACCACCAGGCAGGCGCAGGCGAGCGCTCGTCCTCGGGCACGACATGCCAGCGAACGAACTCATCCATCACGCGCTCGAACTCCAGGCGTGCAGCCTGATGCATGCGGTCGATACTCCCGGAATCCGCGCCCGACGACAGGCCGACGCGCGGATTTGATCGTGGCCTTGACGCTCGGAAAAAGCTGGCTCGCGCCAAATTGGCCGAGCCATGCATGCCGACATCATCGTCGGCGATGCCTGAATGCGGCCGTCAGCGATACGCCAACGGCGGCGGCGAACAGCCATTCTAGCCGTTTGCAGGCACGGCAGGCAAGGTACGGGTGTTACGGTTGCCTAACGCGACCTGAACGGATGCGCCTTCTGGTGCCAGGCCCAGGCGGTGCGGATGACCGTCGGCAGGTCGGAATGGCGCGGCACGAAGTTAAGAACTTTTCGTGCGGCGGAGGGGTCGGCGACCAGATAGGTGGGATCGCCGGCGCGGCGCGGCTTGACGGTGTGCGGCACCTCGCGCCCGGTCTCCTGCCTGATGGCGCCCAGGATCTCGCGCACCGAAAAGCCGGAGCCGGTGCCGAGATTGAAGCTGCCGCCGGCATGTCCTTGTTCCAGCAGCTTCAGTGCCGCGAGATGCGCGGCGGCGAGGTCGGTGACATGGATGTAGTCGCGGATCGCGGTGCCGTCGGGCGTGTCGTAGTCGTCGCCGAACACAGCGAAATCGACATGGCCCTGGAGCGCCATCATGGCGCGCGGAATGAGATGGGTCTCGTTGTCGCGCAGTTCGCCGATGCCGCCGGCCGGATCGGCGCCGCTGGCGTTGAAATAGCGCAGGCAGAACGCGCCGAAGCCATAGGCCGCGCGATAATCGGCGAGCATTCGCTCGATCATCCATTTCGACGCGCCATAGGGATTGATCGGCGCGCAGGGGAAGTCTTCCGGCAGCTCCTTGGAATCGGCATTGCCGTAGACGGCGCCGGTCGAGGAGAACACGATGCGATGGCAATCTGCGTTGCGCATTGCCTGGAGCAGCGACAGCGTGCCCTGCAAATTGTTGATGTAGTACTTCTGCGGGTCGGTCATGGATTCGCCGACGAGGCTCGCCGCCGCGAAATGCATCACCGCCGTGATCTTGTNATCGGCGAAGGCGCGCGCCAGCGCTGC
The DNA here is from genome assembly GCF_000472645.1 of Bradyrhizobium sp. WSM2254. Taxonomy (NCBI): domain Bacteria; kingdom Pseudomonadati; phylum Pseudomonadota; class Alphaproteobacteria; order Hyphomicrobiales; family Nitrobacteraceae; genus Bradyrhizobium; species Bradyrhizobium sp. WSM2254. The sequence continues at coordinate 72,468 of NZ_AXAB01000050.1, forward strand.
GCCGTCGAGAAGGTCGCCGGTCACCAGGGGGCCGGCAACGAAGCTGCGATGACCTGTCGAGAGATTGTCATAAACGACGGGCTGATAGCCGGCGGCGGCCAGGGCGCGGCAGGCATGCGAGCCAATATAGCCCGCGCCCCCTGTGACGAGGAC
>NZ_AXAB01000051.1:0-72185 GCF_000472645.1 Bradyrhizobium sp. WSM2254
GAATACGACAGCCATGAGATCGTGCGCCGCGTTTCCACGACCAAGGCCTACGTCAGCTTCAAGGGATGTCATTGGAAAGTGCCACAGGCCTTCTGTGGTGAGCGCCTCGCCATCCGCCCCTCGGCAAACGATGCGCAATACGGGGTCTTCTTTGCCGCCCACCAAGTCGCTATCATCGACTTGGCGAGCGGAAAAAGTGTCGGCTATGTCCCCGAACACCCGTCGGTCATGTCCCCGGGCTGAACACTTGACCGGGCGATCCAGTATTCCGTGAGTGCAGTGATTGAGCCGAGAGGCCGCGGCGTACTGGATTCCCCGCCTTCGCGGGGAATGACAGCGGTGAGCGTGGCGAGAATTTCCCCCTCCCGCCCTAATAATCCACCTTCACCAGATACAGCCCGTCAGGCGGGGCGACGATGCCGCAGGCGGCGCGGTTGCGGGCTTTGAGCGCGGCGGAGAGATCGTCGGCGGTCCAGCGTCCCTCGCCGACCCAGACCAGCGATCCCACCATCGAGCGCACCTGGCTGTGCAGGAACGAGCGCGCCGAGGTGACGATGGTGATCTCGCGCCCGTCGCGCTCGACGTCGAGCTGGTCGAGCGTCTTCTCCGGTGATTTGGCCTGGCACTCAGTGTCGCGGAAGGTCGTGAAATCGTGCTTGCCGAGCAGGCGCTGCGCGGCCGCATGCATCGCCTCGGCATCGAGCCGTCGCGGCACGCGCCAGGCGTGGCCGACGTCGAGCGCGAGATTGGCGCGGGTGTTGACGATGCGGTAGCGATAGTGGCGCTTCACGGCGGAGAAGCGCGCCTCGAAGGTATCAGGCACGATCTCGGCCTCGAGCACCGCAATCGGATGCGGGCGCAGATGCGCGTTGAGCCCATCGCGAAAACGGCCCGGCGGAAACTGCTTCTCGATGTCGACATGCGCGACCTGGCCGCGCGCATGCACGCCGGCATCGGTGCGGCCGGCGCCATGCACCCGCAGATCCGCGCCGGTCATCGCCTTCACCGCCGCTTCCAATGCGCCCTGCACCGACGGCAGCGTGTCCTGCACCTGCCAGCCGAAGAACGGCGCGCCGTCATATTCGATGGTGAGCTTGTAGCGGGGCATCGTTTCCAATTCTGCCGTCATCGCCCGGCTTGACCGGGCGATCCAGTACGCCGCGGCCCCTCCGTTCAACCGAGAAGTCTCGGCGTACTGGATACCCCGCCTTCACGGGGTATGACAGTGTCAGGTGAACCTCGCGCCCGCCTTCATCGGCACGCCGCGCAGGAAGTCGACCGCCTGCATCCGCGCCTTGCCTTCGCGCTGCAGCTCGATGATGCGGATCGCGCCCTCGCCGCAGGCGATGGTGAGCTGGTCGTCGAGCACCTCGCCCGGCGCGCCCGAGCCCTTGGCGAGCGCGCAGCGCAGGATTTTTGCGCGCGAATTCTCGCTGACGCCTGCGAGCTCGGCCCAGGCGCCGGGGAACGGCGACAGGCCGTGGATGTGGCGCAGCACGGCGTGCGCGGGCTTGCTCCAGTCGATGCGCGCCTCGGCCTTGTCGATCTTGGCCGCATAGGTGACGCCGTCCTCGCTCTGCTTCTTGAGCTGGAGGCCGCCGCGGCCGAGCGCCGCCATGGCCCGCACCATCAGGTCGGCGCCGAGCCGGGACAGGCGATCGTGCAGGTCCGCCGCGGTCATGTTGTCGGTGATCGCGAGGCGCTCGGCCATGGCGACGTCGCCGGTGTCGAGGCCGACGTCCATCTTCATCACCATGACGCCGCTCTCGGCATCGCCCGCCATGATGGCGCGGTTGATGGGCGCGGCGCCGCGCCAGCGCGGCAGCAGCGAAGCGTGCAGATTGTAGCAGCCGAGCTTTGGCGCATCGAGAATGGCCTGCGGCAGGATCATGCCGTAGGCGACGACCACGGCGGCGTCGGCGTCAAAAGCGCGAAACTGCTCCAGCGCTTCCTCCGTCTTCAGCGTCTTCGGCGTCAGCACGGGCACGCCGAGTTTTCGCGCGGCTTCCTCCACCGGGGTCGGCTGCAGTTGCAGGCCGCGCCGCCCGCCCGGCTTCGGCGCACGCGTATAGACAGCCACGATTTCATGGCCATGCGCGACGAGCTCGAGCAGCGTCGGCACGGAGAAATCGGGCGTGCCCATGAAGATGAGGCGAAGGGGCATCAACAGAACTCGCTGCGTTCCCTCCCCCCTTGCGGGGGAGGGCTAGGGAGGGGGGTGCCACACGGCGCGCTCTGTCGGCGTAAGCGCGGACTAGTTCTTGGCCCCGGTTAGACTTTTTCCTGGGCTACCCCTCTCCCCCACCCTCCCCCGCAAGGGGGGAGGGAGCGCAGAGGCGTTCGCGGCGGCACCAGTCGCTTACAACTTACTTACTCCGCGCGCTTGGCGGCTTTCTCGAACTTCTTGATCACGCGGTCGCGCTTGAGCTTCGACAGATAGTCGACGAACAAGACGCCGTTGAGATGGTCGATCTCGTGCTGGATGCAGGTGGCGTAGAGGCCTTCGGCGTCCTCCTCGTGCACCTTGCCGTCGAGATCGGTGAAGCGCACGCGCACCTTCGCGGGACGTTCGACCTCCTCGTAATATTCGGGGATCGACAGGCAGCCTTCCTCGTAGACCGACAGCTCCTCGGACGAGGCGATGACTTCCGGATTGATGAAGACGCGCGGCTCCGGCTTGGTCTCGCCGTTCTCGTCGCGCTTGGCGAGGTCCATGGTGATCAGCCGCAACGGCTGCGCGATCTGGATCGCCGCGAGGCCAATGCCGGGCGCGTCGTACATGGTCTCGAACATGTCGTCGGCAAGCTTGCGGATCTCCGTCGTGACCTTCTCGATCGGCTTGGAGACCAGACGCAGCTGCTTGTCGGGCAGGATGATGATTTCTCTGAGGGCCATGGCGGCGATTTAAGCCGGGCGCCGGACGCGGTCAATGCGGCCAGGAACCCCGTTAACTCTCCGCTAACCATAAAACTTCAGGTTTCGTTAACCATAAAAATTAACGGGGCATTTACCGGAAATGTTCGCTATTCGTTCGTGCAGCCAGCCGAATCGGCTAGAAGGGCAGGCATGAACGAGATCATTTTCGTGGCCGGCGACTGGCCGGTGCGCACGATCGACGCGCTGATCGGCTTCGGTGTCCTGGTCCTCATCCTGCTGGTTGTGATCGCCGTGGTGATTGCACGCTCGGGGCGGCGCGGGGCGGAACTCGCGATGGCGAATGCGATCCGCGCCGACGAGCTCGAGGAGCGCATCAGCCAGATGCTGCACGCCCAGAGCGAAGCTGCCGGCCGTGCCGACGCCATGACCCAGGCGCTGGCCGGCCGCCAGGCCGAGATGGCCCGCGCGGTCAATGAGCGGCTGGATTCGGTCACCCATCGCGTCGGCCAGTCCATGGAGCACTCGACCCGCAACACCATGGAGAGCCTGCACGCCCTGCACGAGCGGCTCGGCATCATCGACAACGCGCACAAGAACCTCACCGACCTCACCACACAGGTAACGACGTTGCGCGACGTGCTCGCCAACAAGCAGTCGCGCGGCGCCTTCGGCCAGGCGCGGATGGAGGCGATCGTCCAGGACGGCTTGCCGAAGGGCGCCTACGAGTTCCAGTTCACGCTTTCGACCGGAAAGCGGCCGGACTGCGTCGTGTTCCTTCCCGATCAGCGCCCGCTCTGCATCGACGCGAAGTTTCCGCTGGAGGCGATGACCGCGCTGCACGATGCCCGCACCGATGAGGAGAAGCGGATCGCCACGCAGCGGCTGCGCGGCGACGTGATGAAGCATGTCAGCGACATCGCGGAAAAATATCTCGTCACCGGCGAGACCCAGGAGATGGCGCTGATGTTCGTGCCGTCGGAATCGGTCTACGCCGAGATCCATGACGGTTTCGACGACGTGATCCAGAAGGCCTATCGCGCCCGCGTGGTGCTGGTGTCGCCCTCGCTGCTGATGCTGGCGATCCAGGTGATGCAGCAGATCATGAAGGACGCGCGCATGCGCGACGCCGCCGACCAGATCCGCACCGAGGTCATCAAGCTCGGCGACGATCTCGGCCGCCTGCGCGACCGCGTCCTGAAGCTGCAGAAGCATTTTGCCGACGCCAACGAGGACGTCCGCCAGGTGCTGATCTCCGCCGACAAGATCGAGAAGCGCGCCGGACGGATCGAGGAGCTCGATTTCAGCAAGGCCGATGCGCCGGCGGAGGGCCCGCACCTGGTGGCAACCGGCGCGCCCGAACTGTTCCCGAGGAAGCTCCAGGCGGGGGAGTGATTCTCTTCTGAGATCCGGTACGCTGACGCCACAATTTCGCTGTCGTCGCCCGGCTTGACCGGGCGACCCAGTATCCCAGAGGCGGCAGATGGGCGCACGCTGCAACTACGTGTACATCCTCGCCAGCAAGATTGGGGGCACGCTGTATATCGGCTTGACGAATGACCGCATCCGCCGCGTAGCCGAGCACAAGTCAAAGCTGATCGAGAGTTTCACAGAGAAATATGACGTCGCGAGGCTCGTCTACTTCGAGCAGTTCGATGACCCCGAGAATGCGATCAAACGAGAGAAGCGGCTCAAGAAGTGGAACAGGGCCTGGAAGGTCCGCTTGATCGAGCAGCACAACCCGAATTGGGATGATCTCTATCCCGGAATAGCCGGACCACCATGACACTGTCGACGCTGTCATACCTCGCGAAGGCGGGGTATCCAGTACGCTGCGGCGGGTGTGATTGAACCGAGACGCTGGTGGTTACTGGATCGTCCGCCTTCGCGGACGATGACAGCGGAGAGGACGACGACAGCTCCCTTGTGGCCCCCAGAATCTGCTAACACCTCCCCATGACCGCCCCCGACGCGACCTCCCCCGCCGCGACTTCCGCCCCGGCCGCCTCCTGGCGTGACGGCCTTGCCGTGTACCTGCAACCGCGGGTGCTGATCGTGCTGTTCCTCGGCTTCTCGTCCGGGCTGCCGCTGGCGCTGTCGGGCTCGACGCTGCTGGTGTGGATGCGCGAGGCCGGGGTCGATCTCGGAACCATCGGGCTGTTTGCGCTGGTCGGCACGCCCTACACGCTGAAATTCTTGTGGGCGCCGCTGGTGGATGCGCTGCACGTGCCGCTGTTCACGCGCGCGTTCGGACGCCGGCGCGGCTGGCTGCTGTTCTCGCAGCTGCTGCTGATCGTCGCCATCCTGCTGCTGGCGCTGACCGATCCCGCACGCTCACCGTTCTACGTCGCGCTCGGCGCGCTGCTGGTGGCGACGACGTCCTCGACGCAGGACATCGTGGTCGACGCCTTCCGCGTCGAGAGCCTGCCGGAGAGCGAGCAGGCCGCCGGCATGGCGTCCTATGTCGCCGCCTATCGCATCGGCATGCTGGTCTCGACCGCGGGCGCGCTGTTCATCGTCTCCGGTTTCGAGAGCACCGGCATTCCGCGCACATCGGCCTGGATGTGGGGCTATGTGGTGATGGCGGCGATGGTGCTGATCGGCACGATCACGGCGCTGGCCGCGACCGAGCCCGAGCAGTCGGTGCGGGCGGAAGCCGCAACGCAGGCCGAGACGGCGTTCGCGCGCGTGCTGCACGCGGCGATCGGCGCCTTCTCGGAATTCCTGGCGCGCAAGGACGCGCTCGCTGCGCTTGCCTTCGTCGTGCTGTTCAAGTTCACCGACGCCTTCTCCGGCACCATGACGGCGCCGTTCGTGATCGACCTCGGCTTCTCCCGCAACGACTATGCGGCGATCGTGAAGGGCGTCGGCCTCGCCGCCACGCTGATCGGCGGCTTTGCCGGCGGCTTCGTCGCGCGGCGCTATTCACTGGCGACGAGCCTGTGGATCGGCGGCGTGGTGCAGGCGCTCGCCAACCTGTCGTTCTCCTGGCTGGCCTTCGTCGGCACCAGCCAATGGGCGCTCGCCTTCGCCATCACCTGCGAAAACTTCACCAGCGCCATCGGCACCGTGATCTTCGTCGCCTATCTCTCCGCGCTATGCCAGAACCCGCTGCACACGGCGACCCAATACGCGCTGCTGACCGCGCTCGCCGCGGTGGGACGCACCTATCTCTCGTCGGTGGCGGGCTATGTCGCCAAGGCCACCGGCTGGCCGCTGTTCTTCGTGATCTGCGTGCTGGTGGCGATCCCGAGCCTTGTCCTGCTGACATGGTTGCAGAAGCGCGGGCATTTCGAAGAGCTGGGGCCGGTGCGGGTGTAGCGCAACGCTCGCCGTCATGCCCCGCGAAGGCGGGGCATCCAGTATTCCAGAGACGGTTGTGATTGACCGAGAAGCCGCGGCGTACTGGATCGCCCGCCTTCGCGGGCGATGACACCGGAATCGTGGAGAAGGTGCCGCGCCGCCCCCTACTGCTTCTTGATGATGCTCCACTTCGTGACCACGGCTTCGCTCATCTGGCCGGGATCGCTGGCGCAGGCGACTTCGTCGACCTTGACCGAGATCTCCTTGCCGACGAACGATTTCAGCTGCGTCGCCTGCGCGTCGCTGGATGTGACGAGCTGGAAGGTCTCGGGGCCGGTCTCGAGATTGCACAGCCCGTTCGGCGCCGGCAGGCGGCGCGGCTCGGAGGTGATCTGATACATCGCGATCCGCTTGCCGGCATTCTTGACGTCGCGCACCTTCATCGCGTTCAGCTCGCCCGAGAGCACGTCGCCGGTGTTGATCGGCTTGCCGGGCTTGGGCGGCGGCGGCGCCGCGTCGTCCTGCTGCGCGGAGATGGCCGGCGTCACCAGCAGCATCATCGTCGCGACCAAAGCCAATCGAGTGGCGAAAAGTTTCGTCATGTCGTCCGTTCCGTAGGGTCTGTAGGATCGCTAGAACAGGGTTCGCTGCCGCATCGCGGCCGATAGCGTACCTTCATCGAGATAATCAAGCTCGCCGCCAACCGGCACACCATGGGCGAGACGCGTTACTTTTACGTTGGCGTCCTGGAGCAGGTCGGTGATGTAGTGCGCCGTGGTCTGGCCGTCCACCGTCGCGTTCAGCGCGAGGATGATCTCGTGCACCTCGGCAGCATGCGCGCGCGCAACCAGCGCGTCGATGGTGAGGTCCTGCGGACCGACGCCGTCGAGCGGCGACAATGTCGCACCGAGCACATGATAGCGCCCTTGAGTCGCATTGGCCCGCTCCAGCGCCCAGAGGTCGGCGACGTCGGCGACGACCACGATGATCGAAGGATCGCGCTTCGGATCGGTGCAGACGGTGCAGGGATTTTGCGTGTCGATGTTGCCGCAGGTCTTGCAGACCTGGACCTTGTCGAGCGCGACCTGGAGGGCCGAGGTCAGCGGCATCATCAGCGCTTCGCGCTTCTTGATCAGATGCAGCGCGGCGCGCCGCGCCGAGCGCGGACCGAGGCCCGGCAGCCGTGCGAGAAGCTGCACCAGCCGCTCGATTTCAGGACCTGCAACCGCGCCCATGTTACTGGCCGAACAGCCCCGGCGGCAGGCCGAGCCCGCCGGTGAGCGATTGCATCTTCTCCTGCACGGCGGCCTCCGCCTTGCGGCGGGCATCGCCGAGCGCGGTCACGAGCAGGTCCTCAAGCACCTCGCGCTCTTCCGCCTTCATCAGCGAGGGATCGATCTTGACGCCCTTGACGTCCATCTTCGCGGTCATGCGCACCACGACGAGGCCGCCGCCGGAGATGCCTTCGACCTCCACATTGCCGAGCGCGTCCTGCATCTCCTGCATTTTGGATTGCAGCTGCGCCGCCTGCTTCATCATGCCGAGAAAATCAGCCATAGGTCGGGTGTCCTTGGAAAGATAGGCTCAGAGATCGTCGTCGCCGTCGGAACCGTCGGGCGGATCGTCACTGCCATAGTCGGCGTTAATATTGGATTCCGGCGTCTCGGGGGCAAGCCTGCGGACCTCGACGACCTTCGATCCGGGGAAGCGCGACAGCACCTCCTGCACGCGCGGATCGGCCTCAGCGGTACGCGCATGCTCCTGCTTGGCGGCCTGGTTCACCGAACGCAATGTCGGCTGGCCCTGCTCGTTGGAGACGATCACGGTCCAGCGGCGGCCGGTCCAGAGCTCGAACTTGCGCGCGAGCTCGGTGATCATGGTCTTGGAGGCGTTGGGCTCGAGCGCGACTTCCAGCCGGCCCTCCTCGAAACGGACGAGACGCATGTCGGCTTCGAGCGCGCCCTTGGTCATGAGGTCGCGCTTCTGGCCCGCGATCGCGACGAGCTGGGTGAAGCTGGTGATGCGCAGCTGGTGTGCTGCGGCTTGCGGATCGGGCGCTGGTGCCGCCATCTGCGGCCGGGCGCCACCGCCGAATGATGACGGCGAACTCGGCGCGCGCATGGGCGCCGCCTGGGCAACAGGCGCTGCGGAAGCCATCGGCGCGGCCGGCGCACTGCGTGCCGCACTGCCGCCGCTCACGACCGGCGAGCCACCGCCGTTCTGCTCCAGCATCCTGATCGCCTCGTCCGGCGTCGGCAGGTCGGCGACATAGGCGATGCGCACCAGCACCATCTCGGCGGCCGCAGCAGGGCGCGTCGCGGCCTGCACCTCGGTGATGCCCTTGAGCAGCATCTGCCACATCCGGGACAGCACGCGCATGGAGATTTTCGAGGCGAAATCCCGCGCGCGCACCCGCTCGGTCTCGCCATAGGCGACGTTATCGGCGGTCGCCGGCACGATCTTCACGCGGGTGACGAAATTGACGAACTCGGCAAGGTCCGAGAGCACGACGATCGGATCGGCGCCGACGTCGTACTGGTCGCGGAACTCCTTGAAGGCGGCAGCGATATCGCCGCGCGCCAGCGAATCGAACAGGTCGATCACACGCGTGCGATCGGCGAGCCCCAGCATCTGCCTGACGGCATCGGCTTTCACCGTGCCTGCCGCATGCGCGATCGCCTGGTCGAGCAGCGACAGCGAATCGCGCACGGAGCCTTCCGCGGCGCGCGCGATGATACCGAGCGCCTCGGGCTCGATCTCGACGCTTTCCTTCGCGGCGATGCTGGCAAGGTGCTTCATCAGCACGTCGGCCTCGACCCGGCGCAGGTCGAAGCGCTGGCAGCGCGACAGCACGGTGACGGGAACCTTGCGAATCTCCGTCGTCGCGAACACGAACTTGGCGTGCTCCGGCGGTTCCTCCAGCGTCTTCAGGAAGGCGTTGAACGCCGCCGTCGACAGCATGTGGACTTCGTCGATGATGTAGACCTTGTAGCGGGCGCTGGCCGGCGCGTAGCGCACGCTGTCGTTGATCTGGCGGACATCGTCGACGCCGGTATGCGAGGCCGCGTCCATCTCCAGCACGTCCATGTGCCGGCTTTCCATGATCGCCTGGCAATGCACGCCGAGTGTCGGCATGTGGATGGTCGGGCCCTTCACCGAGCCATCCGGCATCTCGTAGTTGAGTGCACGGGCCAGGATGCGCGCAGTGGTGGTCTTGCCGACGCCGCGGACGCCGGTGAGGATCCAGGCCTGCGGGATGCGCCCGGTCTCGAACGCGTTGGAGACGGTGCGGACCACGGCCTCCTGGCCGATCAGATCGTCGAAAGAGGAGGGGCGGTATTTGCGCGCCAGCACCCGGTAGGGCGTGCCAGCCTGGCTGGCGCTATTGGAATTGGGAGGGGCGCCAGCGTCGGTCATCGGTCGATCCGCAATGAAATCTCTCTCGGCCGGCTCTTGCGGAAAGGAGCGCGCTGGCGGCAGGGCCGCCGGCGCAATTCGCTCGGAAAAACAGGTAGGAGACTGACGAGCGACCCGATCCGGACCTCGTTAGGGCTGCTTCCTTCCGGACCTGACCCGGTTGGCGAGTGGCTCGTCCACCGCCAATCTCCCGGTCCCTATTTGGGGCCAAAGGGAGCGGAAAGCAAGCGGGTATCAGCCTGAACCGGTTGGGTTTGCCCAGCATCCGGGCAAATCCGGATCTGCCCAGCCGACAGGCTGTGCTTTCGCTGATGAGACCACCTTGCTAAGAACGCTGCCGGAACTCCCCTTCAACCAGAAAAGCGATTGATCCCAATGGTTACACGTCGTGATGTTGCATCGATTGTCGGACTTGGCGCCGTTGGCGTGATGGCTGCGGGCGCACTGGCGTCCCCGGCCGTGGCCCAGGCCGCCGATCCGAACGAATCGACCTTCGCCCGTATCCGCCGTTCCAAGAAGATGCGGATCGGCGCGGTCGCCGGTGGCGCGCCCTATTACATGAAGGATCTCGCCAGCGGCCAGTGGAAGGGCTTTTACGTCGACATCGCCAAGGCGCTCGCCGACGACATGGAAGCCGAGCTCGAGATCACCGAGACCACCTGGGGCAATTCGGTGCTGGACCTGCAGTCCAACAAGATCGACATCTTCTTCGGCCTGAACCCGACCCCGAAGCGCGCGCTGGTGATCGATTTCTCGGTGCCGGTCTTCAACAACGCCTTCGGCATCCTCTGCAAGAAGGACTTCAAGCCGAAGAGCTGGGCCGAGCTGAACTCGCCCGACGTCAAGATCGCGGTCGACCAGGGCTCCTCGCATGACCAGGTCGTCAGCCGCCTGACGCCGAAGGCGCAGATCTCGCGCCTGAAGACCGCGGACGACGCCACCGCCGCGCTCCAGACCGGCCGCGTCGACGCGCAGTGCCTGATCACCATGCTGTCGCTGACGGTGCTGAAGAAGAACCCCTCGCTCGGCCAGTTCGTGCTGCCGACCCCGATCTTCGCCACCACGTCGAACGCCGGCTTCCGCCGCGAGGCAGACAAGACCTGGCGCGACTACGTCAACACCTGGATCGACTTCAACAAGGGCCTCGGCTTCATCCGCAACGCGATCATCACCAACATGGAACTGGTGGGCGTGACCGAGGCGGACATTCCGCCGGGCGTTTCGCTGTAAGCTTCCACTGTCATTCCGGGGCGATGCGAAGCATCGAACCCGGAATCTCGAGATTCCGGGTTCGCCCTTCGGGCGCCCCGGAATGACGGTGTAAGTGGTTAGCCGCACGACGAGTAAACGCACGCATGTATCATTGGGACTTCGGCATCCTCTGGAGCTATCGCTGGCTCTTTCTCAACGGGCTCGGCGTCACTGTCGGCTTCACCGTGGTCATCGTGGTGCTCGGCCTCGTCTTCGGCCTGTTCGGGGCGTTCGGCAGCCTGTCGCGCTTCAAGGCGGTGCGCCTCGTCGCGCTCACCTTCATCGAGGCGTTCCGCTGCACGCCGATCCTGGTGCAGCTGATCTGGTTCTATTACGCGCTGCCGATCCTCGCCGGCGTCGAGATGACGCCGATCACGGCCTCGGCGCTGGCGCTCTCGCTCTATGGCGGCTCGTTCTATTCGGAGATCATCCGCGGCGGCATCGTCTCGATCGACAAGGGCCAGTCCGAAGCGGGAGCCGCGCTCGGCATGACCCCTGGCCAGGCGATGCGGCGCATCGTGCTGCCGCAGGCGATCAAGCGCATGATCCCGGCGCTGATGAACCAGTCGATCATCCAGTTCAAGAACACCTCGCTGGTCTCGGTGCTGGCGGTGCCTGACCTCGTCTATCAGAGCCAGGTCGCGGCCCATGACAGCTACCGGCCGCTGGAAACCTACACCGCGGTCGCGGTCGCCTATGCGGCGATCCTGATTCCGCTCACCATCATCGTCCGGCGCGGCGAGAAGCGACTGGCGGTCGGCGAATGAACGAGATGTCGAAAATCGAGATCCGTGGACTGCGCAAAAGTTTTGGCAGCAACGAGGTCCTGAAGACCATCAGCCTCGACGTCGCCAAGGGCGGCGTCGTGGCGCTGATCGGCCCGTCGGGCTCGGGCAAGTCGACGCTGCTCCGCTGCATCAATCTTCTGGTGACGCCTGATGGCGGCAGCGTTCGCGTCGGCGATACACGCTTCCAGTTCGGCGAAGGCACAAAGCTGCCCGACGTGAAGACACTCGCAAGATTCCGCGCCACCACCGGCATGGTGTTCCAGCACTTCAACCTGTTCCCGCACATGACCACGCTCCAGAACGTGATGGAGGGACCGGTCACGGTGCGGCGCATGGCCAGGGCGGATGCCGAGAAGCTCGCGCGTGCGCAGCTCGCCAAGGTCGGGCTTGCGGAAAAGGCCGACCAATATCCGGCGACGCTCTCCGGCGGACAGAAGCAGCGCGTCGCGATCGCCCGGGCGCTCGCGATGGAGCCGGACGTGATGCTGTTCGACGAGGCGACCTCGGCGCTCGACCCTGAACTCGTCGGCGAGGTGCTCGCCGTGATGCAGCGGCTGGCGTCGGAAGGCATGACCATGGTGATCGTGACCCATGAGATCGCTTTTGCCCGCGAGGTCGCCGACCGCCTCATCTTCATGCGCGACGGTGTCGTCGTCGAGGAAGGCCCGGCGCGGCAGGTGATCGACAATCCGCAGGAAGCCGCGACGCGTGCCTTCCTCAGCCATTTCCACCGCACCGGCGCATTGCCGCCGGCCAACGCAACATCGTGATGCCAAATATCGATCGCGCCTATCTCGTCACCGGTGCCGCCAGCGGCATCGGCCGCGCCACCGCAAGACTGCTCGCGGCGCCGGGCACCGCGCTGCTGCTGCACACGCGCTCCAACGCGGCCGGCCTCGATGCCACCGCGGCGGAAGCCGAAGCGCAAGGCGCCGTGGTCGCAAAGTGCCTCGGCGACCTCGCCGGGGAGGCCGCCGCCACGGACGCCGTCGCCGCCGCGCAAGCCGCCTTCGGCCGGCTCGATGGATTGGTTCTCGTGGGCGGCCACGCCCGCCGCGGCAGCGCGATCGGCACGCCGGCGGATCAATTTCGCCAGGCGATGGACGAATCGGCGCTGGCGTTCACGCGTCTGGTCGACGCCGCGCTGCCGCTGCTGCGCGCTGGCCGCGACGCACGGATCGTCGCGGTGTCGTCCTTCGTGGCCCACGCGATCCGCCCCGAATTCGCGCCCTTCGCGGCGACGGCCGCGAGCCGTTCCGCGCTGGAAGCCTTGGTGCGGCTCACCGCAGTTGAACTGGCCAGCGACGGCATCACCGTCAACGCGGTGGCGCCGGGCCTCATCGTCAAGGACAAGCCAAGCGAAAGCCGGCTGTCACCCGAGCAGATCGCCGCAACCGAGGCGCTGATCCCGATGCGCCGCCGCGGGCGGCCGGAGGAAGTGGCCGAAATCATCGCATTCCTGGCGTCCCCCAAAGCATCCTACGTCACCGGCCAAGTCTGGCACGTCAATGGAGGCCTGACATGACCGAAGCAACCGTCGAACGCATCAGGCTGTTCCTGATCGAAAGCCCGATCAAGATGGCGCGCCTGCAAGGCGTCGGCAATGTCAAGGGCACGGTGAAGCGCGTGCTGCTCGAGCTCACGTCCAGCGACGGCGTGGTCGGCTGGGGCGAGGCGGCGCCGTGGGAGGTGTTCACGGGAACGCCGGAGGCGGCGTTCTCCGCGCTCGACATCTATCTGCGGCCGATCGTGCTCGGCAAACCGGTGCGCCGCATCCGCGCGCTGATGACGGAGCTCGACCGCGCACTGGTCGGCCATGCCGAGGCGAAGGTCGCAATCGAGATGGCACTGCTCGACATCGTCGGCAAATCGTCGGGGCTGTCGGTCGCCGACCTGCTCGGCGGCCGGGTGCGCGACACCATCCCGCTCTCCTTCTCGATCGCCGATCCGGACTTTTCCGCCGATCTCGAACGCATGCGAAAAATGGTTCCGGACGGCAATGTCATCTACAAGGTCAAGACCGGCGTGAAGCCGCATCGCGAGGATCTCGACCACCTCGAGGCGATCCGGAAAGAATTCGGCGACAAGGTCGATCTGCGTGTCGACTACAACCAGGCGCTGGCGCCGTTCGGCGCCATCAAGATCCTGCGCGATGTCGAGCAGTTCGCGCCGACCTTCATCGAGCAGCCGGTGCCGCGCAAATATCTCGACGTCATGGCGCAGCTCACCGCGGCGCTGGAAACGCCCGTGCTCGCCGACGAAAGCTGTTTCGACCGCCGCGACATGATGGAGGTGGTGCGCCGCGAGGCGGCCGATGCCGTCTCGATCAAGCTGATGAAGGCCGGCGGCCTGTTCGAGGCGCAGGCCATCATGGCGATCGCCGACATCGCCGGCCTGCCCGGCTATGGCGGCACGCTGTGGGAGGGCGGCATCGGCCTTGCCGCCGGGACGCAGCTGATCGCGGCCACGCCCGGCATCTCGCTCGGCTGTGAATTCTACATGCCGCATCATGTGCTGACCGAGGACGTGCTGGAAGAGCGCGTCGCCAACCGCGCCGGCCATGTCGTGGTGCCGGACGGCCCCGGTCTCGGCATTCACGTCAGCGAAGCCTCGGTCCGCGCCAATGCGCGGGTGCTGGCGGAGGCGTAAGGCAGCCGACAGCGCACCTCCACAAACTCGGTCGTCGTCCCGGGCAAGCGTCAGCGCAGACCCGGGACCCATAACCACAGGATCGAGTTTGACGAAGACTCCGGGTTGCCAGCTCGCGCAATAACCACTCCCTGTGGTTATGGATCCCGGATCTGCGCGCGCTTGGGGCGCGCTTGTCCGGGACGACGACCGCGTATGCGGTGACAGCGGGGCCGAATCCTTCCCCTATCGGAATCGGTATCGTATGGTCGGACCTAACAAGCCCGCCCCCACCGGGCCATCCGGAAAACCTTCATGTCCGAACCCGCCTGGTCGCTGCACTCCCGCCTGAAAGAGGACACCATCGACATCGGCGACCTGCCGTTGTCGAAGGTGCTGGTCATCAAGGACGCGCATTATCCCTGGCTGCTGCTGGTGCCGCGGCGCCCCGATGCGGTCGAGATCATCGATCTCGACGAGGTGCAGCAGGCGCAGTTGATGACCGAGATCTCCCGCGTCTCGCGCGCGCTGAAGGAGATCACCAAATGCGACAAGCTCAATATCGCGGCGCTCGGCAACCTCGTGCCGCAGCTTCACGTCCACATCATCGCCCGCCGCACCGGTGACGCCGCCTGGCCGCGGCCGGTCTGGGGCGTGATGCAGCCCTTGGCGCATGACGCCACCGAGGTGCAGAATTTCATCAGCGCGCTTCGCCGAAAAATCTGGTTGGGTTGAAAGAACAAGAAATGTCAGCATTCGACGCATTTCCGCTGGGGCAGCCGGCCTTCGTCACCAACGTCCTCGACCGCGCCGCGCATCTGCGCCGCGACGACGAAAAGCTGTTCGCGCTGGAGCAGAAGCCGACCTCGCGCGCCTATGTCGTCCACCGAGATTCGCTGCTGGTGAAGCGCGAGGGCGAAAAGGTGCGCGCGCTGCTGGGAATCGACGAGGCGCTGAAATGCGGTGCCAATCCCGGCACGATCTTCTTAGGGCTGCGCGACGGCGCCGCTGTGTTCGGCATGGGTCTGTCGCAAGCCGCCGCCGAGAAGCTGGTCGGCCGCGAGGACTACAGCCTCACCGAGCTGCGCGGCATGGCCATGCAGGGCGCGATTCGCCCCGACGAGCTCTCGGCGGTCGCGATGGCGAAGTCGATGGTGAGCTGGCACCAGCGCCACGGCTATTGCGCCAATTGCGGCACGCGCAGCGCGATGAAGGAAGGCGGCTGGAAGCGCGATTGCCCGGCCTGCAAGGCCGAGCATTTTCCGCGCACCGATCCGGTCGTGATCATGCTGGTCGCCTCCGGAGAAAAATGCCTGCTCGGGCGCCAGAAGCAGTTCCCGCCGGGCATGTTTTCCTGCCTTGCCGGCTTTGTCGAGGCCGCCGAGACCATCGAGGACGCGGTGCGCCGCGAGATTCTCGAAGAGTCCGGCATCCGCTGCACCGACGTGCAGTATTACATGACGCAGCCGTGGCCGTATCCGTCGTCGCTGATGATCGGCTGCAGCGCGCGGGCGCTGAACGAGGACATCGTCGTCGACCACTCCGAGCTGGAGGATGCGCGCTGGTTCACGCGCGAGGAGGCGGCGCTGATGCTGACGCGGACGCATCCCGACGGGCTCGCCGGCCCGCATCCCTTCGCCATCGCCCATCATCTGCTCGGCCGCTGGGTGCACGACAAGAGCGGCGCTTGAGCTGAGGCCAGCGATGGCCGGGATCGCACCGCGCATCCTCTGCATCGGCATTCCCGTGCGCGACCTGACCTTTCGCGTGGAGGCCGTGCCCGCGCGCGGCAGCAAGGCGAATGCCACGCATCTTGCCGAGATCTGCGGCGGCAACGCGCTCAATGCCGCGATCGCGATGGCACGGCTTGGTGGCCGCGTCGCGTTCGCAGGTCCCATGGGCGATGCGCGGGAGACGTCGAGCGGTTTCATTCTCGCGCAGATGGCGCAGGAAGGCATCGACACAAGCCATATCGTGCGCATGCCTGATGTGACCACGCCCGTCTCGGCGATCATGATCGAGACCTCCGGCGAACGGACACTCACGATCTATCGCGATCCCGGCCTGTGGAGCGTGGAGCTGCCGGACGCCGACGTTCTGC
The DNA here is from genome assembly GCF_000472645.1 of Bradyrhizobium sp. WSM2254. Lineage (NCBI taxonomy): Bacteria > Pseudomonadati > Pseudomonadota > Alphaproteobacteria > Hyphomicrobiales > Nitrobacteraceae > Bradyrhizobium > Bradyrhizobium sp. WSM2254. The sequence goes on from NZ_AXAB01000051.1 coordinate 16,363, forward strand.
TCGCCGATTGTCGGACAGTCCTCGTCGAAAGCCGCTGCGCCGCGTTCGCGACCTCCCTCTGCACCGAGGCGCGCCGGCGCGGCATCCCCGTTGTCGTCGGCGTCGACCGCGCGATGTCTTTGCAGGACAGCCTGCTCACGGCCGCCTCGCACCTGCTGTTCGCCAGCGAACAGGTGCAGGAGAGTGCCGGTATCGCCGACGACGGCGAGGCATTGCGGCACCTGGCGAAGCTGACGCCGGCCTTCCTCGCCGCCACCCGCGGTCCCCACGGTACGATCTGGCTGAGCGAGACAGGCGAGTTGGAGGAGACGCCGGCCTTCCCGGTCCAGGCGGTCGATACGCTCGGCGCGGGCGATGTCTTCCATGGCGCCTTCACGCTCCGCCTCGCCGAGGGAGAGGGGGTGCGCGAGGCGCTGCGATTCGCCGCGGCGGCTGCAGCGCTGAAATGTACCCGCCATGGTGGCGGTCTGACTGCCCCACAACGTGTTGAAGTTGAACAGCTTTTGCACATGCCGCCTGCGGCGGCGCTCAGTGGGCCGGCGCGATTATAGGCTTGCCGTGGAATGATTTTCTCTATATCAGGGAAATCTGCCCATGAAATGGAACAAAGTTCTTCAAATGACTGACCTCGCTGTCCAGATCCCCGAGACCAGCCGCCGCCTCGACGCCATCGACCGCAAGATCCTGATGGTACTCCAGGAGGATGCCTCCCTCTCCGTCGCCGAGATCGGCGACCGTGTCGGCCTGTCCTCGACCCCCTGCTGGAAGCGCATCCAGCGGCTGGAGGCCGACGGCGTGATCCTGAAGCGGGTCGCCCTGGTCGACCAGAACAAGATCGGGCTCGGCATCTCCGTGTTCGTCTCGGTGGAGAGCGCCGACCATTCCGACGCCTGGCTCAAGAAGTTCGCCGAAGCCGTCAGTGCCATGCCCGAGGTGATGGAGTTCTACCGGATGGCCGGCGACGTCGACTACATGCTGCGCGTCGTGGTCGCGGACATGCAGGCCTATGACGTGTTCTACAAGAAGCTGATCAGCGCCGTGCCGCTGAAGAACGTCACCTCGCGCTTCGCGATGGAGAAGATCAAGTCGGTCACCGCGCTGCCGATCCCGGCGGTGGTGGCGGCGTAAGGCTTGGTTCGCACGTCTCACCACAAGGAAGCTGTCATCGCCCGGCTTGACCGGGCGATCCAGTATTCCAGAGACGGCGATTGGATACGGAGAAGCTGCGGCGTACTGGATGCCCCGGTCCCGGCTCCGCCAAGGCTACGCCGGGGCCACAAGGGTGCTCGGCCGCCGAAGCTTTAGCGAAGGCGGCAAGCCGGGGCATGACAGCGGAGATTTGCGGCGCGGGTTGTGCCCCCCTGGCCCCTCTCAGATCTTCTGATTGTACTCGCCGACTTCGGGATGCGTGCGCAGCACGCTGTTCACCATCTCGAACATGTCGTGCATGCGCTGCTCGGAGACCGGGCTCTCGACCACGACCACGAGCTCGGGCTTGTTGGAGGAGGCGCGCACCAGGCCCCAGCTGCCGTCCTCGACCGTGACGCGCACGCCGTTGACGGTGACGAGGTCGCGGATCGCCTGGCCGCCGATCCTGGCGCCCTTCGCCTGCAGGTCTTCGAAGTGCTTCACCACCTGGTCGATGACGCCGTACTTGGTCTCGTCGGCACAATGCGGCGACATGGTCGGCGACGACCAGGTCTTTGGCAGCGCGTTCTTCAGGTCGGCCATCGACTTGCCGGGCGCGCGGTCGAGCATGTCGCAGATCGCGAGCGCCGACACCAGGCCGTCGTCATAACCGCGTCCATACGGCTTGTTGAAGAAGAAGTGCCCGGACTTCTCGAAGCCGGCGAGCGCACCCGTCTCGTGGGTGCGGCGCTTCATGTAGGAATGGCCGGTCTTCCAATAGGCGACCTTCGCGCCCTGCTTCTGCAGAACAGGATCGGTGACGAACAGGCCCGTCGACTTCACGTCGACGACGAACTGCGCGTCCTTGTGGATCGCCGACATGTCGCGGGCGAGCATCACGCCGACCTTGTCGGCGAAGATCTCCTCGCCGGTGTTGTCGACGACGCCGCAGCGGTCGCCGTCGCCGTCGAAGCCGAGGCCGACATCGGCCTTGTGCTGCAGCACCGCGTCGCGGATCGCGTGCAGCATCTCCATGTCTTCAGGATTCGGATTGTACTTCGGGAAAGTGTGGTCGAGCTCGGTGTCGAGCGGGATCACCTCGCAGCCGATCGCCTCCAGCACCTGCGGCGCGAATGCGCCGGCGGTGCCGTTGCCGCAGGCCGCGACGACCTTGAGCTTGCGCGTCAGCTTCGGACGGCTGGTGAGATCGGCGATGTAGCGCGCCGGATAATTCTCGTGGAACTGGTAGGAGCCGCCGACCTTGTTCTTGAACTCGGCGCCCAGCACGATCTCCTTGAGCCGCGTCATCTCGTCCGGGCCGAACGTCAGCGGACGGTTAGCGCCCATCTTCACGCCGGTCCAGCCATTGTCGTTGTGCGAGGCCGTGACCATCGCGCAGCAGGGCACGTCGAGGTCGAACTGCGCGAAATAGGCCATCGGCGTCACGGCCAGCCCGATGTCGTGCACCTTGCACCCCGCGGCCATCAGGCCGGAGATCAGCGCGTATTTGATCGAGGCCGAATAGCCGCGGAAATCATGGCCGGTAACGATCTCCTGCTTGACGCCGAGTTCCGCGATCAGCGCGCCCAGCCCCATGCCGAGCGCCTGGATTCCCATCAGGTTGATTTCCTTCTGGAACAGCCAGCGCGCGTCGTATTCGCGAAAACCCGTGGGTTTCACCATCGGCTCGGATTCGAAGGCGTAGGTGTTGGGCAACAAGACGGATTTCGGCTTGGGAAACATTGAGACGGTCTCGTGAATGGGGGGCAGGATCTGATGCAGCCTTAGCGAATGCCAGGCCGCAGCGGAAGGCGGGAATGGCAGCTTGTGGCTTATAATTGCGGCAGTTTGGTAACAGGGAAAATCTGACCGCGACAGCGGTCGAAACAGCGACGTTTTTTGAAATATGCGGTCGCAGGCACCCTTGGGAGGCCCTTACTGCTCCAGCACCATCTGGCCGTTGGCGTACTCAAAACGCTTCAGGCGGGACAGGAAGGAGAGGCCGAGCAGGTTTTCCGATAGCGCCTCGTCCGGCAGCACCATGGCCTCGACGTCGCGCACGACGAGGCCGCCGACCTCCAGCATGGCGATGCGGGTGCGCGCGGCCTTGATGGTGCCGTTGGCGGTGGAGACGGTGGCGTTGTATTCGCTGCGCGAGGGACGCAGGCCGAAGCGGGCGGCCGAGGTCTCGTTCAGCGCAACCACGGAGGCGCCGGTGTCGACCATGAAGCCGATGCGCTGACCATCGATCCGGCCCTCGGTCTGGAAATGGCCGCGGCCGTCGCGGCCAATGGCGAGGCTGCGGCCACCGGCCGGCGCCGTGGCTGCGACCGCGACCGTCGTGCGCGGCGCGGACGTGGCGGAAGCGGAGCTCATCCTGTCCGCCATCTGCGCCATGAAGGTGCCGAGGCCGATCATGATGGCCGCGAAGATCATTATGTTACGCATCACACCACTTCCGAGCCGGAAAGCTCGATTTCACCACGCGACACGACCGCCCGCGAGTGACGCTGCGGCCGGGCCATTGCCATTTTGACGAAAAGGATGAGCGGACGGTTAATGCGGGTTCGTGATTTCTCAGGTGCCGCGCGGTTTGACCCGCCGGGTCGGCAGTGCATTCGCCGGATCTTCCGGCCAGGGATGGCGCGGGTAGCGGCCGCGTAGGTCGGAGCGCACCGCGGCGTAGCTGCCGCGCCAGAACCCCGGGAGATCCCGCGTCACCTGCACCGGGCGTTGCGCCGGCGACAGCAATTCCAGCACCAGCGGCACCTTGCCGGCCGCAACCGACGGATGGGTGTTGAGCCCGAACAGCTCCTGGAGCCGCACCGCGATGGTCGGGCCCTGCTCGGCCTCGTAGTCGATCGCGAGCACGGTGCCGGTCGGCGCCTCGAAATGCGTCGGCGCTTCGCGGTCGAGCCGCGCGCGCATCTCCCACGGCAACAGCGCCATCAGCGCATCGGAGAGATCGCCGGCGGAGATATCCTTGAGCGCAATCTTGTCGTAGAGCGCGGGCACCAGCCAATCGTCGCGCCGTGCGATCAGCCCGTCGTCGGACAGATCGGGCCAGCTGTCGCCTTCGGCCTTGCGCAGGAACATCACGCGGTCGCGCCATTGTTTGGCCGCCTTCGACCAGGGCAACCGGTCGAGGCCCGCGGCGATCAGCCCATCGGCGAAGATGCGCGCAGTCTCCTCCGACGGCGACACAGCCAGCGTCGCTTCAGAGAGCGTGATCGCATGCAGCGCGCGCTTGCGCCGCGCGCGCAGCGCCATCGCACCGCGGTCGAACGAGGTCTCGTCCACGGTCTCGATATGCTCGGCGAAATGCCGCTCGATGTCGTCCTCGCTGATCTGCGCGGCGAGCAGGATGCGCCCGCTCGCGGCCGTTCCCGTCATTTCGCCGATCGCGATATAGGGCGCGCGGGCGAGCGACGAGGTTTGCTCGACGGCGGCGCCGCGGCCGTTGGCAAGCACGAAACTGCCATTGCCGCGATTACGGGCGACACGGTCCGGAAAGGCATAGGCGAGCATCAGGCCGGTCGAGAGATCTTCCTGCTGCCCCGCCTTCTCCGACGCCGCGACCTGCGAGGCCCAGCGCCGGGCGAGGTCGCGCGCACTCGACGCGCGCGGCGAGCGGTCGCGGCGGAACTGGTCGCGCCGGTACTCGAGATCGGCGCTGTCGCCGCCGAGCCCCCGCTCGGTGAGGATGGCCGCGATCTCGGCCGCGGCCTCGCCGCTGCCTGCGCGGTGCGAATCCACGATCATGCGCGCCAGCCGCGGCGGCAATGCCAGCGCGCGCAGGCTCCTGCCTTCCGCGGTGATGCGGCCGTCGCCGTCCAGCGCGTTGAGCTCGCTGAGAAGGCTCTTCGCTTCCTTCCAGGCCGGCTGCGGCGGCGGGTCGAGGAACGACAGCGCGGCGGGATCGGCCACGCCCCACTGCGCCAGATCGAGCACCAGCGAGGACAGATCGGCGCTGAGGATTTCCGGCTGGGTGTAGGGCGCAAGCGAGGCCGTCTGCGGCTCGTCCCAGAGCCGGTGGCAGACACCGGGCTCGGTGCGGCCGGCCCGGCCGCGGCGCTGGTCGACCGCCGCGCGCGAGGCGCGCACTGTCTCGAGCCGCGTCAGGCCGATATCGGGCTCGTAGCGCGGCACGCGGGCAAGCCCTGAATCGACCACGATGCGCACGCCTTCGATGGTGAGCGATGTCTCCGCGATCGAGGTCGCTAGCACCACCTTGCGGGTACCTTTCGGCGCCGGCGCAATGGCGCGATCCTGCACGGCGGCATCGAGCGCGCCGAACAGCGGCACGATCTCGATACTGGCGTCCTGCACGCGCTCAGCCAGAAAATTCTGGGTGCGGCGGATTTCGGCGGCGCCGGGCAGGAACGCCAGCACCGAACCGCTGTCGGCGCGGAGCGCAGACGCGATCGCATCCGCCATCTGCCGCTCGATCGGCGCATCCGCCTTGCGGCCGAGATAGCGCGTCTCGACCGGAAAGGCGCGGCCCTCGCTTTCGACGACGGGCGCCTCGCCGAGCAGCCTTGCGACGCGGGCGCCGTCGAGCGTTGCCGACATCACGAGAATGCGCAGATCCTCGCGCAGGCCGGTTTGCGCGTCGCGCGCCAGCGCAAGGCCGAGATCGGCGTCGAGCGAACGCTCGTGGAATTCGTCGAACAGGACGGCGGCAACGCCTGAGAGCTCGGGATCGTCCATGATCTGGCGGGTGAAGATGCCTTCGGTCACGACCTCGATGCGTGTCGCGCGTGAGATTTTCGAGCCGAAACGGACGCGATAACCGACGGTCTCACCTGCCCGCTCGCCGAGCGATTTGGCCATGCGGTCGGCGCTGGCGCGCGCCGCGATGCGCCGCGGCTCGAGCACGATGATCTTCTTGCCTTTGGCCCAGGGCGCATCGAGCAGCGCCAGCGGCACGCGCGTGGTCTTGCCGGCGCCGGGCGGCGCCACCAGCACGGCCGCGTTGTGTGCCTCGAGCGTGCGCGACAAATCGCCGAGCACGGCATCGATCGGGAGGGGTGTGTCGAAGTTGCGGGGCAAAGTTTATCCGGTCGTCATGCCCGGGCTTGTCCCGGGCATCCACGTTCTTTCACCTGGCAGTGAACAAGACGTGGATGGCCGGGACAAGCCCGGCCATGACGGTTTTTAGTCGACAACAATGTGTAGCTATCAGCCCTGCGCCGACGGCCGGCCGATGCTCTCGTAGGTGAAGCCGGCCGCTTCCATCTCTTCGGGGCGGTAGATGTTGCGGAGATCGACGATGACGGCCTGCGCCATGGTCGCCTTCAGCCGGTCGAGATCCAGCGCGCGGAACTGCACCCATTCGGTGACGATGACGAGCGCATCGGCGCCTTCCGCGCAGGAATAGGCGTCCTCGCAATAAATGATGCTGGGCAGCTCACCCTTGGCCTGCTCCATCCCGACGGGATCGAAGGCCTTCACCTTCGCGCCCATGTCGATCAGGCCGGTCACCAGCGGGATCGACGGCGCATCGCGCATGTCGTCGGTGTCGGGCTTGAAGGTGAGGCCGAGCACGGCGATGGTCTTGCCGCGCAGCGAGCCGCCGAGCGCCTGGCTGACCTTGCGCGCCATCGCACGCTTGCGGTTCTCGTTGACGGCCAGCACGGATTCGACGATGCGCAGGGACACGTCGTAGTCCTGCGCGATCTTGATCAGCGCCTTGGTGTCCTTCGGGAAGCACGAGCCGCCGAAGCCGGGACCTGCGTGCAGGAACTTGGTGCCGATGCGGTTGTCCAGGCCAATGCCGCGCGCGACCTCCTGCACGTTGGCGCCTACCTTTTCGGCAAGGTCCGCGATCTCGTTGATGAAGGTGATCTTGGTCGCGAGGAACGCGTTGGCGGCGTATTTGATCATCTCGGCGGTGCGGCGCTCCGTGAACATCAGCGGCGCCTGGTTCAGCGACAGCGGGCGATAGATATCGCCCATCACCTTGCGGCCGCGCTCGTCGGAGGTGCCGACCACGACGCGATCGGGATACTTGAAGTCGCGGATCGCCGCGCCCTCGCGCAGGAATTCGGGGTTGGAGGCGACGACGACGTCCGCTTTCGGATTGGTCTCGCGGATGATNCGCTCGACCTCGTCGCCGGTGCCGACCGGCACGGTCGATTTCGTCACCACGACGGTGAAGCCCGACAGCGACTGCGCGATCTCTTTCGCGGCAGCGTAGACATAGGACAGATCGGCGTGACCATCGCCGCGGCGCGACGGCGTGCCGACCGCGATGAAGACGGCGTCGGCGTCGGCGACCGGCTTGGACAGGTCGGTGGTGAAATCGAGCCGCTTGGCCTTGACGTTGCTCGCAACCAGCTCGTCGAGCCCGGGCTCGTAGATCGGGATCTCGCCGCGATGGAGCGCTGCGATCTTCTTCTCGTCCTTGTCGACGCAGGTGACGTCGTGACCGAAATCCGCAAAGCAGGCTCCGGACACCAGTCCCACATAGCCCGTTCCGATCATCGCGATTCGCATGGAAAACCCTGTTTTGGCTTGGTTAACGAAACCCCAACATGGGGCGGTTTAGCATTTTCCCGGGGCGAGGGAACCGTCCGCGCGCAAAAACCGGCACGCGAATTGTACCGGTAAAGAAATCGTAAGCCGCAAGGCTCCACACTGCCTCGCGCCCGGACAGCACCGGGCGGAACACGGCTCGAAAAGGGACACCATGGCAGCAACCGGCACCATCGCCGCGAGCGGGGGACTCAAGCTCCCGGCTGCCGCGCGTGTCGACTGGGTCGACTATGCCAAGGGCATCTGCATCGTCATGGTCGTGATGATGCATTCGGTGCTGGGGGTCGAGCTCGCCGCCGGCGGGACCGGTTTCATGCATGTCGCCGTGGCCTTTGCAAAGCCGTTTCGGATGCCGGATTTCTTCCTGATTTCGGGCCTGTTCCTATCATTGGTGATCGACCGCGACTGGCGAACCTATCTCGACCGCAAGGTGGTGCATTTCGCCTATTTCTATGTCGTCTGGGTGACAATCCAGTTCGGCTTCAAGGCGCCCGCCTTCGCGGCGGAGACGAGCTGGCGCGAGGTAGGCCTCTTATACCTCGAATCCTTCATCGAGCCGTTCGGCACGCTCTGGTTCATTTATCTGCTGCCGGTCTTCTTCGTCGTCACAAAACTGACACGGCGCGTCCCGCCGCTCGCGATCTGGCTCGTCGCCGCCGCGCTGGAGACGGCGCGCATCACGACCGGCTGGACCGCGATCGACGAGTTCTGCGCACGCTTCGTCTATTTCTATTCCGGCTACCTGTTCGCGCCCTACGTGTTCGCGCTGTCGGATCGTGCACGCAACCATCCTGCGCCCGCACTCGCAGCACTCGCGACCTGGGCGCTGGTCAATGCCGGCCTCGTCGCAGTCGGCGCCAGCGAATGGAAGATCGTCTCACTCGTGCTCGGCTTTGCAGGGGCCTGCGCCATCATCACCATGGGTACGCTGCTCGCGCGCGCGCAGTGGCTGAACTTCTTCCGCTTCTGTGGCGAGCACTCGATCGTGATCTATCTCGCCTTCTTCCTGCCGATGGCGGCGACGCGCACGCTACTGCTGCGCACGGGAATCATTCCCGACATCGGCACGGTGTCGCTGATCGTCACCATCGCCGGTGTGCTCGGCTCGCTCGCAATCTGGCAGGCCGCCCTGCGGCTCGGTGCCAATTTCCTGTTCGAGCGGCCGGATGCATTCTGGATCGCGCCGAAGAAGGCGGGGCCGGTGTTGCAGCCGGCCGAATAGGCCGGTCAAGGCTTCATATACAAGGCCCCCGTCGTGCGACCGGCTTCGAGATCAGCCTGCGCCAGCGCGGCGTCCCGCAGGCTGTAGGCTCTGCCGGTCAACTGGAGCACACCGTCGGCCATTGCAGCAAGAACCCGCTCGGCAGAACGGCGATACTCGCCGGCATCGTTCATGTAGGCCATCACGCTCGGCCGCGCCAACATCAGGCTGCGCCGCGGCCCGAGCTCGTTGACGTCGAGCAGCGGGATCGACCCGGCTGACTGGCCGATGCTCGCCACCACGCCGAATGGCCGCACACAGCCGAGGGTCTTCTGCAACGTCGTCCCGCCGACGCCGTCATAAGCGACATCGACGCCACGTCCGGCGGTGAGATCGGCGACGGCTGCAGCGAAATCGGCGTCCCGTCCGACGATCACATGAGACGCGCCGGCAGCACGGGCGGTTTCGACCTTCGCCGGCGAGCCGACCGTCCCTATCACCGTCGCCCCGAGGCTGTCGGCCCAACGGGTCAGCAACTGCCCGAGCCCGCCTGCCGCGCTGTGAACGAGAATTGTCGTCCCACGGCCGACGGGAAAAACGCGAGTGAGCAGCATGTCGGCTGTAATTCCCTTGACCAAAGCCGCCGCGACCGCCTCATCCGGGATGGCGGCGGGAAGCTTCACGCAACGCCAGGCCGGCAAGTTGCGTTCAGACGCGTAGGCGCCGACCGGCGCACCCGCATAGGCAACGCGATCCCCGATCTCGAGGCCGGCCACCTCGGAGCCTAGCGCCGCAACGACGCCGACCGCCTCGACGCCCGGAATCCGCTCGGGTGGCAGCGCGTAGAGGCCCATGCGCTGATAGATGTCGATGAAATTGACACCGATCGCTGTCTGCCGCAGCCGGACTTCACCGCGGCCCGGCGGCGGCAGATCGGCGCTCGCCAGTTCAAGCTGCTCTACGCCACCGGGCGCCTTCAACCTCACGATCACGACCATGTCCTGTCCTCCTATCAACTAGCGGAGGGACTATGGAATGATCCGGGAATCTGCGAAACTGCTCATAACTGAGACATGCTTGTGAGAATTTGCGCAATGGACTGGACCGATCTGCAGCATTTCCTCGCGCTGGCACGTGAGGGCAGCCTGTCCGCCGCGGCGCGGAGCCTCAACGTCGACCACGTGACCGTGGCCCGCCGCGTCGCCGCGCTGGAAGCATCCATGTCGCTCAAGCTCGTCGACCGCAGGCCGCGCAGCTATGAACTCACCGAGGACGGCAAGCGCATCGCCAAGATCGCAGCTCCGATGACGGAGACCGCGTTTGCAGTGGAGCGCGCCGCGCTGGCCTCAAAATCGGAGATCGGCGGCGAGATCGCGATCAGCGCGCCGCCCTCGCTGGCCAACCTCTTGATCGCGCCGAAGCTGATCCGTCTGCGACAACAATATCCTGGCATCAGGATCAAGCTGATCGGCGAGAAGCGCACGGCCTCGCTCAATCGCCGCGAGGCCGATCTGGCGCTTCGCTTGTCTCGTCCAACGCAGCCGGGGCTGGTCGCCCGCAAGATCGGTTATTTCGAGTTCGCCCTCTATGGCTCGCCCGCTTATCTGAAGGCGACGCCCCCGCATGCCTTCGCCTTCGTCGCCTACGACGCCAGCATGGACGAAGCTCCCCAGCAGCGATGGCTGAAGCGGTTCGCCGGTGCACGCGAGATCGTGCTTTGCACCAACGACCTGGAGAACCAGGCGGCAGCCGCCAGGACCGGAATCGGGCTTGCGGTCTTGCCAAAATTCCTTGGCGAGGCGGATCCGCTGCTGGAGCGCTATGACACGGGCGGGCGACCTGTGGGGCGCGAGGTCTGGCTCGTGCTCCATCGCGACTTTCGCCGCACGCCCGCGGTGCGCGCGGTGGCGAATTTCATCGAAGGCTGCCTGCCCTGATCTCGCGGCCCATGCCGTTGCCATGATTTGTCTGTGCGAGTCACCAAAATTGCGACCTGTCGAGGCTGTCTTTTGCCCCAAAAATTCATACATTGCGGCCATGCCCAAGACATCCCCGAAGACCACCGCCAAAGCTGACACCAAGGCTGCGCCCAAAGCCGGCGAGACCAAGGCCGCTGCGCCAGCTGCTGCCAAACCGGTCGCGGCGAAGGCGGCCGGCAAGGGCGACCACATCTTCCTGGTCGACGGTTCCGGCTACATCTTCCGCGCCTATCACGCGCTGCCGCCACTGAACCGCAAGTCGGACGGCCTTCAGGTCAACGCGGTGCTCGGCTTCTGCAACATGCTGTGGAAGCTCTTGCGCGACATGCCGGCCGACAACCGGCCTACGCATCTGGCCATCGTGTTCGACAAGTCGGAAGTCACCTTCCGCAACAAGATCTACCCCGAGTACAAGGCGCACCGGCCACCGGCGCCTGACGATCTGATCCCGCAATTCGCGCTGATCCGCGAGGCCGTGCGCGCCTTCGACCTGCCCTGCCTGGAACAGGGCGGCTTCGAGGCCGACGATCTGATCGCGACCTATGCGCGGCAGGCCACCGAGCGCGGCGCCACCACGACCATCGTGTCCTCCGACAAGGACCTGATGCAGCTCGTGAACGACAAGATTACGATGTACGACACCATGAAGGATCGCCGCATCGGCGTTCCCGAGGTGATCGAGAAGTTCGGCGTTCCGCCGGAGAAGGTGGTCGAGGTGCAGGCGCTTGCCGGCGATTCCACCGACAACGTGCCCGGCGTGCCCGGCATCGGCATCAAGACCGCGGCGCAGCTGATCGTCGAATATGGCGACCTCGAGCAGCTTCTGTTCCGCGCCACCGAAATCAAGCAGCCCAAGCGCCGCGAGGCGCTGATCGAGAACGCCGAGAAGGCGCGGATCTCCCGCAAGCTCGTGCTGCTCGACGACAAGGTCGAGCTGGAGGTGCCGCTCGACGACCTCGCCGTCCACGAGCCCGATGCGCGCAAGCTGATCGCGTTCCTGAAGGCGATGGAATTCACGACACTGACGCGCCGCGTCGCGGACTATTCGCAGATCGATCCGGCGAATGTCGATGCCGATGCGTCGAACAGCAGCGGCGCCAGGGGCGGCGACGGCGCGGCGAAAGCAAAACCGTCCGAGGCCTCCGGCGATCTCTTCGCCACCCCCGCCGCGACCGCGACGGGCGGCGACAAGGGCGACAAGTCGGCCAGCATCAAGGGCGCGCCGATCTCGCTCGCCGCCGCGCGCGAAGAGGCGCTGCGCAAGCTTCCGGTCGAGCGCGCCAGGTACCAGGCCATCAAGACGCTCGCCGAATTGAACGCCTTCATTGCGCGCATCCACGATGCCGGCCATGTCGCGATCGAGATCCGTGCCAACTCCATCGATCCCATGCAAGCCGATCTCTGCGGCGTGGCGCTGGCGCTGGGGCCGAACGATGCGTGTTACGTGCCGTTGGCGCACAAGCAGTCCGGCGGTGGCGCCGGCCTGTTCGACGCCGGCCTCGCGCCCGATCAGGTCAAGCATGCCGACGCGATCGACGCGTTGCGGCCGGTGCTGGAATCATCAGGCATTCTCAAGATCGGCTTCGACGTCAAGTTCACCGCCGTCATGCTGGCGCAGCACGGCATCACCTTGCGCAACACCGACGACGCGCAGCTGATCTCCTATGTGCTCGACGCCGGCCGCGGCTCGCATGAGCTGGAGTCGCTCGCTGAGCGCTGGTTCGGCCACGCCATGCTGAAGGAGGGCGAGCTGCTCGGCAGCGGCAAGGGCAAGATCACTTTCGACCAGGTGCCGATCGACAAGGCCGCGCCGCTGTCGGCGGAAGGCGCCGACATGGCCTTGCGCGTCTGGCGCGTGCTGAAGCCGCGCCTCATCGCCGAGCACATGACCGCGGTCTACGAGACGCTGGAGCGGCCGCTGGTCGCGGTGCTCGCGCGCATGGAGCGGCGCGGCATCTCGATCGACCGCCAGGTGCTGTCGCGGCTGTCAGGCGATTTCGCCCAGACCGCCGCCCGCGTCGAGGCCGAGATCCAGGAGATCGCGGGCGAGCCGGTCAATGTCGGCAGCCCCAAGCAGATCGGCGACATCCTGTTCGGCAAGATGAGCCTGCCCGGCGGCACCAAGACCAAGACCGGCGCATGGTCGACGACCGCACAGGTGCTCGACGAGCTCGCCGAGCAGGGCCACGACCTTCCGAAGAAGATTCTGGAGTGGCGCCAGGTCTCCAAGCTGAAATCGACCTACACCGACGCGCTGCCGACCTACGTCAACCCGCACACCCATCGCGTGCACACGACCTACGCGCTGGCCGCGACGACGACGGGCCGGCTGTCGTCGAACGAGCCGAATTTGCAGAACATCCCGGTGCGCACCGAGGACGGCCGCAAGATTCGCCGCGCCTTCATCGCGACGCCCGGGCACAAGCTCGTCTCAGCCGACTATTCGCAGATCGAATTGCGGCTGCTGGCGGAGATCGCCGACATCCCCGTGCTGAAGCAGGCGTTCCGCGACGGGCTCGACATTCACGCCATGACCGCGTCGGAAATGTTCGGCGTGCCGATCAAGGGCATGCCGAGCGAGATCCGCCGCCGCGCGAAAGCGATCAATTTCGGGATCATCTACGGCATCTCGGCCTTCGGCCTCGCCAACCAGCTCGGCATCGCGCGCGAGGAGGCCTCCGCCTACATCAAGAAGTACTTCGAGCGCTTCCCCGGTATCCGCGCCTATATGGACGAGACGCGGGATTTCTGCCGGAGCCACGGCTATGTCACCACGCTGTTCGGCCGCAAGTGCCACTATCCCGACATCAAGGCCTCCAACGCCTCGGTGCGTGCCTTCAACGAGCGCGCCGCAATCAACGCACGGCTTCAGGGCACCGCCGCCGACATCATCCGCCGCGCCATGACGCGCGTCGAGGACGCACTCGCCGAGAGGAAGCTCTCGGCGCAGATGCTGCTCCAGGTGCACGACGAGTTGATCTTCGAGGTGCCGGACGCCGAGGTCGAGGCGACGCTGCCGGTCGTGCAGCACGTCATGCAGGACGCGCCGTTCCCGGCCGTGCTGCTCTCGGTGCCGCTGCACGTCGATGCGCGTGCAGCGAACAACTGGGACGAGGCGCATTAGAGGCGGCTTTCATCTCAGGTGTCGTCCCGGCGAAGGCCGGGACCCATACCCCCCAGGGAGAAGTTGTGGCGCGAGATGTTAGTTGGCAGTCCTCGCCCAACTCGATTTCGTGGTTATGGGTCCCGGCCTTCGCCGGGACGACACCGGAGGTGAGGCGGAATCCAATTGTCCTCCGAGCAATTGCGTGATGGCACCACCGCGCGGCGCATATTAGAACCGTGCCGTCTCCCGCACCGGTTCACCCATGCCCCACACCCCAGCCCTGCTCGGCTTCGCCCTCGTCTGCCTCGGCCTCGTGCTCACGCCGGGACCGAACATGATCTACCTGATCTCGCGCTCGATCACGCAGGGGCCCGCCGCGGGCATCGTCTCGCTCGGCGGCGTGGCGCTCGGCTTCGTGTTCTACATGCTGTGCGCGGCGTTCGGCATCACGGCGCTTCTGCTCGCCATTCCCTTTGCCTATGACGCGCTGCGCTTCGCCGGCGCCGGCTATCTGCTGTGGCTGGCCTGGCAGGCGGTGAAGCCCGGCGGGCGCTCGCCGTTCCAGGTGAAGACGCTTTCGATCGACAGCCCGCGCAAATTGTTCGCGATGGGCTTCGTCACCAATCTGCTCAATCCGAAGATCGCGATGCTGTATCTGGCGCTGCTGCCGCAGTTCATCGATCCCGCAGCCGGCAGCGTGCTGACGCAGTCGGTGGTATTGGGGGCGATCCAGATCGCGATCAGCGTCAGCGTCAACGCGATGATCGCGCTCGCGGCAGGTTCGATCGCGCTGTTCCTGGCGAACCGGCCGAGCTGGATGCTGGTGCAGCGCTGGCTGATGGGCACGGTGCTGGCCGGGCTTGCGGTCAGGATGGCGGTGGAAGCGCGGAAGGTGTGAGGCACACTGTCATGCCCCGGCTTGACCGGGGCATCCAGTACGCCGCGGCCTCTCGGTTCAATCACCGCCGCCTCTGGATACTGGATCGCCCGCCCCAGTGCGCGAGTGCGCACAAGGCGGGCGATGACAGCTTCCTCGATCAATCCAGCTTCGCGTCCATTCCCCGCTTCACCGCAGGCCGGGCCATCAGGGCCTCGTACCAGCGCTTGACGTTGGGGAAATCCGCCAGCTCAACCTTGTGGCGAGGGTGGCGCCAGGCCCAGCCCAGGATGGCAAAATCGGCAACCGAGAGGTCGCCGGCGACGAAGTCGCGGTCCGCCAGCCGGCGGTCGAGCACGCCGTAGAGCCGGCGGGTCTCGGCCATGAAGCGCTTCAGGCCGTAGGCGCGGTCCTGCTCGTTCTCGAGCGCGATGAAATGGTGCACCTGACCCGGCATCGGGCCGAAGCCGCCCATCTGCCACATCAGCCATTCGTAGACCGGGATACGACCCGCAAGCGATTTCGGCAGGAATTTGCCGGTCTTTTCACCCAGATAGAGCAGGATCGCGCCGGATTCGAAGATGCTGACGGGCTTGCCGTCCGGCCCCTCGGGATCGACGATCGCAGGGATCTTGTTGTTGGGGGAGAGCTTCAGGAACTCCGGCGCCATCTGCTCGCCCTTGGTGATGTTCACCGGGATCACCTTGTAGGGCAGCCCCATCTCCTCCAGCGCAACCGAGATCTTGCGGCCGTTCGGCGTGTTCCAGGTGTGCAGCTCGATGGTCATGCGTCGTTTCCTTCCCCAAAAGGCATGAGCCCTCACCTACTCCAGAAGGTTGCGGCCCCACAACCGGCGGTCCGGGATGGCCGATCGTCGGCCGATCCCTGTTGACTGGGCCGGTCCCCTCTGGAATGTCGCCGCCGTCGCGGATAAATTCCGCCACTTCCAAAAACGCTCCCGAGGGACCGCCGTGTCGAAATCAGCCTCCCGCGCCCGCCTGTTCGAAATCATCCGCCGGCGCTCCTTCGGCCGCGGCGAGGTGACGCTCGCGTCGGGCCGCAAGAGCGATTTCTACTTCAACCTCAAGCCGACCATGCTCGACCCCGAAGGCGCGACGCTGCTCGCCGAGCTGACCTATGAGGCGCTGAAGGACGACAATCTCGATTTCATCGGCGGGCTCGAGATGGGTGCGGTGCCCCTCGCCGGCGCGCTGGCGCAGATCTCCTGGATCAAGGGCCATCCGATCGCGGCGTTCTTCGTGCGCAAGAAGCCGAAGGAGCACGGCGCCAAGCTCGCGATCGAAGGCCTGCCCAGGGGCGAGACGCTTCAGGGCAAGCGCGTCGTGATCGTCGAGGACGTCACCACGACAGGCGGCTCGGCGATGAAGGCGGTGGAATCCGTGCGCGAGACCGGTGCCGAGGTGGTGCTGGTGCTGACCATGGTCGACCGCGAGGAAGGCGCCACCGACACTTTCGGCGCGGCCGGCCTGCCGTTCCGCTCGCTGTACAAGGCGTCGGAGTTTTTGAAGGCTTGAGGCCGCGAAACAGTCCCGGCCGTCCATGCCCGGGCGTGGCCCGGAAGCAACGATCCGCCGGAAGCTGTGCCTGGCCTTGAAGAGGTCACGGCCTCGACTTGAATCCGCCTCCGCTCAACTGCTCATTTACCATCCTGCATTAGGGTGAATCATGTGCTGAGACCTGATGGTCCCGGCCGGTTCAGTAGCGTCGGGTGGAGTTAGCATTGCGTACAGTCATGCCCCATGCGCGCCGGCGGCGTCGCGCGATGCTTGTGGCCGCCACCCTGGCAGCACCGCTGCTTGCAGCTCCCGCCCCGGTTTCGGCCGAAGGCCTATTCGACTTCTTCTTCGGCGGCATGCAGCAGCAACGGCCGCAGCGCGCGGTGCCGCAGCAGACGAACTCCTACGCCGATCCCTTCACCGGCCAGCCGGATCCCGCAGCCCAGTATGTGCCGCCGACACGCGCGGCGGCCGCCGGCGGCTCGGGCCCAGCGTTCTGCGTCCGCAGCTGCGACGGCAAATATTTTCCGCTGATGCGCGGCCTCACCTCGCCCGCCCAGATGTGTCAGGCGTTCTGTCCTGCCACCGCGACGAAGGTTTATTTCGGCTCGTCGATCGACGGCGCTGCTTCGCAGACCGGCGAGCGTTACGCCGACAGCGAGAACGCATTCGCCTATCGCAAGGCGCTGCGCGCCGACTGCACCTGCAACGGCCGCGAGCCGGTCGGTCTCGCCCCGGTCGATCTCGCGCTGGATTCTTCGCTGAAAGCTGGCGACGTGATCGCGACCAGCGATGGCCTCGTCGCCTATACCGGCGTCCGCCTTGGCATGGAGCAGACCGCGGAGTTCACCCCGGTCGCCTCCTATCCCGGCCTCACCGCACAGGTCCGTGCGCGGCTCGGCGAGATGAAGGTGGCACCGGTGCGCGCAGATACGGTGGCGGCAGATGCGCCGGCGTCGGCCGAGATCGTGCGCGAAGCGCTGCCTGACGTGACGGTGCCGAAGACCCAGGCGAAGCCGGCGAAGCGGGCGGGGCTGGATTGAAATCCTCATGGTGAGGAGCGCGGAACGCGCGTCTCGAACCATGAAGGCCCGGCTGCTGCAGCTCGGCCTTCATCCTTCGAGACGCTTGCTTCGCAAGCTCCTCAGGATGAGGATTGAGCCCCTCACCTCCCGATAATCACCCCGATCACGTTCGGCGCCGCCAGGTATTTCTCCTCGATCGCCGCGCGTGCGGCGGCGCGGTTTTCCTGAGTCAGCAGCCCGCGCTTCTCGGCCAGGATCATCCAGCAGAAACCCCACCAGTCGGTCAGCATGCCCTGATCGCCAACGAGGTCATATCCCTGCTCAGCCGCGAAGATGCGCGCATGCGCTTCGTCCAGCGTGTCGAGGAACAGATGATCCTCGACCGCGAACAGATCGTCGCTGATGTCGTCGATGGTGTAGCCCCAGATCGACTGGCACACCGCGTTGAACTCGCGGTCGAACTGGTCGTCATCGATCCTCTGGCGCCGCGCCGCCTGATGCAGCCGCGACAGCGAGCGCGCGAAATCGGCGATGCGGGTGAGGGCAAACTGGTCGAAGGCAATGGTGGACATGTAGTCCTCGCAAAGTCGGACAGACGCTAGATGTTGTATCGGCAATGCGCCGAATCACAATGATATATCAAAGACTTGCTAAAGTGTTCTTAATTTGTTCCGATGCTTCTACAACGTCGTCCCGGCGAAGGCCGGGACCCATAACCACCGCTGCCCGACGTTTTCGGAAATGGGCGCTCAGCAATGAATGCACCAGCCGCGTACTACGTCTATATTCTCGCAAGCCGACGCTACGGCACGCTGTACATCGGCGTCTGTAACGACCTCAGCAATCGACTCTCGTTGCATCGTTCGGGACGCGGTTCAAAGTTCGTCAGCAAGTACGGCGTGACGCGACTTGTTTACGTTGAGACCTATGCTTCGCCATCCGAAGCGATCGCGCGCGAGAAGGCGCTGAAGGAGTGGCGACGCGACTGGAAGATTCGCTTGATCGAGCAAGAAAATCCGGATTGGCGCGATCTCTCGCATCTTCTCTGACAGCGGTGGGTATGGGTCCCGGCCTTCGCCGGGACGACACCATCTTCTTAGCAAGTCAGCCGCCTCAATTCGCCGCCGATATCAACCTGTCCCCGCACGCATTGGCGTAAAACTTGCCGCCGCATTGGCGCTTGATTGCGGCGCAGCGGGCGGCTGGCGTTGCGTTTTGCGGGACGGTGAAGCCGCAGCTCAAACCGTCGGCGCTGCGGCTGGATTTGCCGGCAGCAAACGCAGCGCTGGAGGCGGAGATGCAGACGACGAGCAGCGCCGCGGCGGCGATTTCGATCAGCAGTCTCATGGCGCATCTCCTCCACACTGATGGCTGAATTGGTCGCCATTCTAGCACCAAATCCACGCTTCTCCGTGCTCGTCCGGGTTCCCAAATCGGCCCGTTCCTTGCATAAATTTACGCCAGCGCAGTGCACGGCCGCACCGGCGACAGTTCCGGTGCAGAGGCAAGACGCGTAGGGTTAGTGGTGTTTCTGTCGACCAGGAAGTGACGGCCTTGCAAGATCAATCGTTCCAGCCCAATTTTGCCGCCCCCGGCCAGCCCATCGACGAGCTCGCGCTGGCCGAGATCAAGGGCGCGATCCTGGCGAAGCTGCGTCTTGCCATCGGCAAGGACGCCGGCATGGCGACCAGGCACGACTGGTACCAGGCCGCGGCGCTCGCGCTGCGCGACCGCATCGTGCATCGCTGGCTCACGGCCGAGAAGCACAGCTACGACGCGGGGCGCAAGCGCGTCTATTATCTCTCGCTCGAATTCCTGATCGGCCGCCTCTTCACCGATGCGCTCAACAATATGGGGCTGCTCAAGATCTTCGAGGTCGCGCTCGGCGATCTCGGCGTCTCGCTGCCCGAACTGCGCAAATGCGAGCCGGACGCCGCGCTCGGCAATGGCGGCCTCGGGCGGCTCGCCGCCTGCTTCATGGAGAGCATGGCGACGCTGTCGATCCCCGCAATCGGCTACGGCATCCGCTACGATTACGGCCTGTTCCGCCAGATCATCAACCAAGGCTGGCAGCAGGAATATCCGGACGAGTGGCTCGGCTTCGGCAATCCCTGGGAATTGCAGCGGCCGGAAGTGATCTACAACATCCATTTCGGCGGCGGCGTCGAGCATGTCGACGACAAGGGCCGCGACCGCGCGATCTGGCATCCGGGCGAGACCGTGCAGGCGATCGCCTATGACACGCCGATCGTCGGCTGGCGCGGCCAGCACGTCAATGCGCTCCGCTTGTGGTCGGCACGCTCGCCCGATCCGCTGAAGCTCGACGCCTTCAACAAGGGCGACTATGTCAGCGCCAGCGCCGAGCAGTCGCGCGCCGAGGCGATCTGCAAATTCCTCTATCCGAACGACGAGAGCCCGGCGGGCCGCGAGCTGCGGCTGCGCCAGGAATATTTCTTCGTCTCGGCCTCGCTCCAGGATCTGGTCAAGCGGCATCTGTCGTCCGACGGCCAGCTCCGCAGCCTGTCGTCGAAGGTCGCGGTGCAGCTCAACGACACCCATCCGAGCCTCGCCGTCACCGAGCTGATGCGGATCCTCGTCGACCTGCACAATTTCCGCTGGGACGAGGCGTGGAAGATCACGGTCGCCACGCTCTCCTACACCAATCACACGCTGCTGCCCGAAGCGCTGGAGACCTGGCCGGTCGAGTTGTTCGAGCGCCTGTTGCCGCGGCATCTGGAAATCATCTACCGCATCAACGTGCAGCATCTGGCGCTCGCCGAAGCGCGCGCGCCAGGCGACATCGACTTCCGCGCCTCGGTCTCGCTGATCGACGAGAAGAGCGGCCGCCGCGTGCGCATGGGCCAGCTCGCCTTCGTCGGCTCGCACCGCATCAACGGCGTCTCGGCGATGCATTCGGACCTGATGCGCGAGACCGTGTTCCACGATCTCAACCATCTCTATCCCGGCCGCATCACCAACAAGACCAACGGCATCACCTTCCGCCGCTGGCTGATGCTGGCAAACCCGAAGCTGACCGACCTGTTGCGCGAGACCTGCGGCGACGCCGTGCTCGACGACCCGACGCAGCTCTCGCTGATCGAGGCGCGCGCCAGCGACGTCGAATTCCAGAAGAAATTCCGCGCCGTCAAGCATCACAACAAGACGGCCCTGGCGCGACTGATCGGCGAGCGGCTCGGCATCAAGGTCGACCCCAGCGCGCTGTTCGACGTGCAGATCAAGCGCATCCACGAATACAAGCGCCAGCTGCTCAACGTCATCGAGACGGTCGCGCTGTACCAGTCGATCAAGGACGATCCCAACGGCAACTGGGTGCCGCGGGTGAAGATCTTCGCCGGCAAGGCGGCGGCGAGCTACAAATACGCCAAGCTGATCATCAAGCTGATCAACGACGTCGCGGATGTCGTCAACAACGATCCCGCGATCGGCGGCAAGCTGAAGGTCGTCTTCCTGCCCGACTACAATGTCAGCCTCGCGGAAGTGATCATCCCCGCGGCCGACCTGTCCGAGCAGATCTCGACCGCCGGCATGGAAGCGTCCGGCACCGGCAACATGAAGCTGGCGCTCAACGGCGCCATCACCATCGGCACGCTCGACGGCGCCAATATCGAGATCCGCGACCATGTTGGCAACGAGAACATCGCGATCTTCGGCATGGAGGCCGGCGACGTCATGATCCGGCGCAAGCAGGGGCTGGATGCCTCCGACGTGATCCGCAATTCGCCAAAGCTCCAGCGCGCCATCAATGCGGTCGGCGCCGGCGAGTTCTCGCCCGGCGACCCCGGCCGCTTCGAATCCATCGCGCACGCGCTGCGCTATCTCGACCATTACATGGTCAGCGCCGATTTCGATTCCTATTACGAGGCGCAGCGTTCGGTCGATGCACGCTGGCAGGTGGCGCCGGCCTGGACGCGCGCCTCCATCCTCAACGTCGCGCGCATGGCATGGTTCTCCTCCGACCGCACCATCCGCGAATATGCCGAGGAGATCTGGAACGTGCCGGTCAATCCGACCACGCCGCTGCTGCCGAACCTGCGCGACGCCGCGGGCTGATTTTCCGCAACGTGAAATCGGCGTTACCTGCGAGGTTATTGCATCTCGCGACGAGGATGATGATATGATCGTCATCATCCCCAAGGCGGCGCCGGCGATACGGACGCCGTGGCCACACCGTCATTGCGAGCGCAGCGAAGCAATCCAGACTGTCTCCGCGGAAAGACTCTGGATTGCTTCGCTGCGCTCGCAATGACGGTCGGGGAGACACCGAGGACCTCCGATGCACGCCAAGCTCCCGCACCCGTTCGACGACGCCACCCGCATCACGGCCGGTGACTCCAGCTGGCAGGGGCACACCAGCGACGATTACTGGGCCTTTGTCGGCCCGTTCGGCGGCGCCACCGCCGCGACCATCCTGCGCGCGTTGATCGAGCATCCGCAAGCCGCCGGCGATCCGCTGGCCCTCACCGTCAATTACTGCGCGCCGATCGCCAAGGGCCCGTTCGATCTCGATTTGCGTCTGGTGAAGGCCAACCGCTCCAGCCAGCACTGGAGCGTCGAACTGTCGCAGGGCGGCGGCGAGGTCGCGACGCTCGCCACCGCGGTGTTCGCCGAGCGGCGGCTGTCCTGGGAGCACAGGGTGGCGACGGTCCCGGACGCAAAGCCGTTCGAAGAGACGCTGCCGTTCCCGAAAATATCGGCGTCCTGGGCCAACCAGTACGAATTCCGCTTCGTCGAAGGCGAGATGCGGATCGGCCCGCCGCAGGCCGAGCTTGCCAGCACCTATTCGAAAATCTGGATCAGCGACCGCACCCCGCGCAGGCTCGACATGCTGTCGCTGATGTCGATGTCGGACGCCTTCTTCGGCCGCATCTTCCACGCGCGGCGCGAGCTGGTGCCGTTCGGCACGGTGTCGCTGACGACCTATTTCCACACCGACAGCGAAGAGCTCGCCGCCGAGGACATCACGCGCGTGCTGGCGACCGCCGATTCGAAGATCATGCACAAGAGCTACGCCGACCAGAACGCCGAGCTGTGGTCCCCGAACGGACGGCTGCTCGCGACCACGACGCAGATCGCGTATTTCAAGGCGTGAGCTTCTCGCTTCGCGAGTAGGTACCCCCTAGCGTCGTCCCGGCGAAGGCCGGGACCCATACCGCGTGATGTCTCGGTGAACGGCGGTAGTGGTACCGTGGGAAGACTTTTCACTGCCAGTCTTCGCCAAACTTCTCCCTGTGGTTATGGGTCCCGGCCTTCGCTGGGACGACACCTGATGTGTAGCTGGCGCTATCGCGCACAAACCAGCACCAACAAAAAGGGCGGCCTCGCGGCCGCCCTTTTGCATTTCAAACGCGGCGAACCTACTCCGCCGCGAGCTTCACGTCCGGCGCGGCCGCGCGCACCTCGGCGTCGACCTGGGCTTCGAACTTGGCAAAGTTCTTCTGGAACATGCCGACCAGCGCGCGGGCGGTCTTGTCGAACTCGTCCTTGTCCTTCCAGGTGTTGACCGGGTTGAGGATTTCGCTCGGCACGCCCGGCAGCGCGGTCGGGACCGCGAAGCCGAAATACTTGTCGGTGCGGAATTCGACGTTGCGAAGCGAGCCGTCGAGGGCTGCGGTCAGCAGCGCGCGGGTCACCTTGATCGGCATGCGCGAGCCGACGCCATACTTGCCGCCGGTCCACCCCGTGTTGACCAGCCAGCAGTCGACATTGTGCTGGGCGATCAGGTCGCGCAGCATGTTGCCGTAGACGGATGGGTCGAGCGGCAGGAAGGGCGAGCCGAAGCAGGTCGAGAATTCCGGCTGCGGCTCGTTGCCGAGACCACGCTCGGTGCCGGCGACCTTGGCAGTGTAGCCGGAGAGGAAATGATACATCGCCTGCGCCGGCGACAGCTTTGCGATCGGCGGCAGCACGCCGAAGGCGTCGGCGGCGAGCATCACCACGTTCTTCGGCTGCGGCGCGCGGCCGGTGCGCGAAGCGTTCGGGATGAAGTCGAGCGGATAGGCCGAGCGGGTGTTCTCGGTCTTGGAGCCGTCGTCGAAGTCCACCACGCGGGTGTCCTCGTCGAGCACGCAGTTCTCGAGCACCGCGCCGAAGCGCGTTGAGGCGGCATAAATCTGCGGCTCGGCTTCCTGCGAAAGCTTGATGCACTTGGCGTAGCAGCCGCCTTCGAAATTGAAGACGCCGTTCGGGCCCCAGCCGTGCTCGTCGTCACCGATCAGGGTGCGGTTCGGGTCGGCCGACAGCGTGGTCTTGCCGGTGCCGGAGAGGCCAAAGAAGATCGCAGCATCGCCCTTGGCGCCGACATTGGCCGAGCAGTGCATCGGCATCACGCCGCGCTCGGGCAGATAGTAGTTCAGCGTGGTGAAGACCGACTTCTTCATCTCGCCGGCATAATAGGAGCCGCCGATCAGAACGATCTTGCGGGCGAAGTCGATCGCGACGACGTTCTCCGACTTGCAGCCGTGGCGCTTCGGATCGGCGCGGAAGCTCGGCATGTCGATGATGGTGAGCTCGGGCGTGAAGGTCGACAGCTCGACCGCCTCGGGGCGGATCAGCAGCGTGCGGATGAACAGCGAATGCCAGGCGAGCTCGGTGAACACGCGGGTCTTGATCCGGTAGGCCGGATCGGCGCCGCCGTAGAGGTCCTGCGCGAACAGGCTCTTGCCTTCGGCGTGCTTGAGGAAGTCCTGATAGAGCGTCTCGAACTGCTCCGCGGTGATCGACTGGTTGCCGGCCCACCACATCTTCTTGTCGGTGGTGGCATCACGCACCGTGAACTTGTCCTTGGGGCTGCGGCCGGTGAACTCGCCGGTGTCGGCGCAGAGCGCGCCGTCGGCGGACAGCACCGCCTCGCCCGCGGAGAGTGAGTATTGATAAAGCTGCGGTGCGCCGAGGTTCCAGTGAACCTGTTTGAGATTCTTTAAGCCGAATTTGTCGGCACCGAAGGCACCGTTGCGCACGCCCGTCTCTTGCACGAAATATCCTCCTAGAACCCGCGACACTTAGCGCGGTCATGCTTTGGCGCCGTCGCGGTCACCGTGAATAATAGGCCATCCGGCCTAGGTTGGGCGACCTAATACTGATGAACGCTGGCGTTGCCAAGCCGATCCCGCAGGATTTGGTTTATTCAAGGACCGCGCCAAACGTCGCGCATGTCAGCTCTGAGCAGGCGCATCAAAAAATCACGAATGATCGCGCAACCAAATGCGCGTTTCGACGTTATCGGGGGTTATTGCGACGCACAATTCCCTTGGGCGGTCTATCGTACCTCACCCTCGCCGATCAGTGCGAACGGTCCCCACATCGCAGGATAGGCATTGCGCGGCGACGAGGCATCGTCGAGATACGTCAACATGGCGCGGCGCAACGCTTGGGCACGACCGATGTTTGGTTCGTTTTTGAGCAGGGCGAAAGTCGACGTGGTCAAGCGGGTGGCAGCTTCCGAATCCACTGCCCAATGCGAGACCAGAAGCGCGCGCGCACCGGCATAGAAGAACGAGCGCGCCAATCCCGACAGGGCTTCTGCGCCGGGCTTGTCGCCGGCGATGGTGTTGCAGGCCGACAGCACCACCCAATCCGCATTGAGCTTGAGCTGGGCGACTTCGCTCGCGGTGAGAAGACCGTCGTCGAGTTCGGAGGGCTGATCGGGAATGGAGAGCGCAAGCGAGGGCTCGCCCAGTCCCTTGACGTCGCCGGCGACGAGACCGTGGGTGGCGAAGTAGATGATGCTGTATTGAGCAAGCGCTGCACGCTTGAGCGTCGTTTCGCTGGCATCGCGGCCGAGATGGATATCGACATCGCCTGCGCCGACATCCCTGGCCACCGCGTTCAGCTCGTCGGCAGTGTCAGGCAGTTGCGGCAACGCTTGCGCAAGCCGCGCACGATCGACGCCGGCGCCGCGCCAGAAGTCGGTATACGCAATCGTCGCGATGCTGCGTGCGGCGACCTTGCCGCTCGCTGCGCGACGATCGGCCGGCCCTTCGGCTGCGGGGTTGAACACGGGATCGCCGAAGCCGGTCATTGGCTTGACGCCCTGATCCTTGCGCGCAAAGGCCCGCAGTGATTTCAGGCTGATTACCGACGGCAGCACCGAGACGGCCTGACGCCGCAACAGCCAGGCGGCGTTGCGATAGCCTTCGAGCTTGTCCGGGATCGCAGCTTGCGGCTTCTCGGTGACGAGCAGATGAAACGGCAGTGCGGTCAGTGCGGCCGACGGCACCACCAAAAGGCTCCGCTTGTCCTTCGTCAGCGCCTCGACCGGGCCGAGCAGGGCGACATAGAGCTCGTTGGCGAGCGCGAGGTCGAACAGGCCGGATTTGCCGGAGGCATCGTGTGCCTTACCGACGTCGAGCCCCTTGCGGAACGCCGACACTTTCCGCGCCAGCGCGTCCGCGCCGAGCGGAATCTCCTTCCAGTCGACGCCCTCGCGCGTGATCGCGATGACATAGCCCTGCTTGTCCACGACGGAATAGATCGTCATCGCTTCATCGGCCGACAGCAACGGCTGGATGTCCTTCACCGCGAGCGGCAGCGGATTGGAGAGCGAGGCATAATCGGGAAACTCGACGGCGAGCGTCTTCTGCAACCCGGCGCGCTCGCTCGCGATCGCCGCGATCCGCGTGCGGCTGCGCTGCTCGGCCGCGACGTCGCGTTGCGCGGCTTGTTTGGACACCGCCGTGGTGATCGCCTTGTCGAGCGCCTCGGCCTCGGCCGCGAGATCCTGCTCCTTGCGCACGAGCTCGGCGAGCCGGTCGCTGCCGGCCGCAAGCCGCACCGCGAGCTTGTTCACGGCGGAGGCGGCGGAAGATTGCGTGCCGCGCTGGATCGCGGCCAGCGCCTCGTCAAGCGCCTTGTCGTCGGAGAGGAGATGCTGCTGCCGCGCGGAAAACAGGATCGGCAGCACCACACGCAGCTGTGCGTGGCCGCTGCGAAGCGTCCTTTCCGCCAGCGGCAGGGCATCGGCCGTGCGCCCGGAGACGTAGAGGAAATAAGCGAGGTTGCTGGTCGAGGTCACGACGTCAGGATGATCCGGCCCGAGCGCACGCTCGCGGATCGCAAGGGCGCGCCGGTAGAGCGGCTCGGCATCGGCATAACGCTGCTGATGCTCATAGAGCCCGGCGAGATTGTTCAGCGAACGCGCGACGTCGGGATGATCCGGCCCCAGCACCTTTTCGCGGATCGCGAGCGAGCGCTTGATCGGCGCCTCGGCCTCGGCATCGCGGTTGAGGTCGCGATCGACCTGACCGATGTTGTTCAGCACCGTGGCGACCGCGGGATGCTCGGGCCCGGCGGCCTTCTGGTAGATCGCGAGCGCCCGCTGGAACAGCGGCTCGGCGTCCGCAAAGTGCTCCTGCTTCACGTAGAGCGTGGCGAGATTGTTGAGGGCCTGGCCGACATCGGGATGCTCGCGCGACAGCGCCTTTTCGCGAATGGCGAGCGCGCGCTTGAACAGCGGCTCGGCTTCAGTGAAGCGGCCCTGCCGCTGATACAGCGCGGCGAGGTTGCTCAGCTCGGGCGCGATCAAGGCGGTGTCGAGGCCGAGCGACTTCTCCATCAGCGCGATGGCCCGCTTGTAGATCGGCTCGGCGAGGTCGTCGCGGCCCTGGCCGGCATAGACCTGGCCGAGATTGTTGAGCGCGGCGGAGAGTTCGCGGCCGTCGTTGCCCTTCTCCAGGCTCGCCACCATGGCCTGCGCCAGGGGCAGCGCCTCCGCATATTTGCCGGCCTGGTTGAGCGCGTTGATCCGCGCGCCCTGTGCGGCGAGATCGGCCTTCTGGGCAAGACCGGGCGTGGCAAGCGACGTGGTGATCGCGAGCGCCAGACCCGCGGCCAACGCCAAACGACGATGTGTCATGAACCCTCTCGCTGCCAGCCTTGAGACCATCACGGTCTTGGGTCGCAGCGATGGGCGGCGGCGTTCAAATGGTTGCGCCCTGGTCCATCTTCATGCGCGCTTCGCCAGCGAGGCGAACCAGCATCTTGCGGAGCGCCGTGCCATCGGTCACCCGCTCCGGAAACTCCAGCCGCAGCGCGGTCTGGCCGTCCTGCATGTCGAGGCCTTCAGGGTCACAGCCGGTGCAGCGCCAGTCGCCGGCGGCCGCGCCGAGCAGCCTGGTCGCGTAGAGGCCCATGGCGTCGCGGTGGTCGGCATTCATGTGCTCCACCGCGCCCCCCTCCGCCGCCAGCAGGTCCTCGGCACCGCTGAGGTCGGTGAGGAACTGCTCCGGCTTGAGGTCGACGATCCGGCCGAAGCCGGCCACCAGATGGGTTCCCGTGGGCCGGATCCTGAAGAACGAAAAATCCTTGAACGAAACAAAGGCTTCCGCTGATGGGTGGGCATTCAGATACCGCCGCTGAAGCAGATCCGTCTCGTCGCCGGCCTGCTCCGCCCGGCCGGACAGCATGATCCGGGCGCCCTCCAGCGGATCGCCGGCGGCACGCTCATCCAGCATCAAGGAGACCCGGCCATCTGCCAGGATGTTCCTGGTGTGCACGGCCAATCCTGAAATCAGCAGGATGGGCGAGCCATCCGGATGGCTCGCCAGATTGACCAGGGAACAATAGGGATCGCCGCTGCCCACCATCAACGTCGCGAGAGCGCCCTGCCGCGACCGCCTGAGCAGCGATTTGGCGAGCTTTCCGGGGTCGAAATCGGGGGTCGGTTGCATGGGCTTTCTCTGGTCAGGTGGTTGCAAAGGGGGTGTTTTTTCGGCTAAACGGGGATCCGGTTATGGGTCGGGATGCGGCGAATCTGCCGTGTTTCGTGGAACTTGGTCACACTTCAGCCCAGCTTGCATTGCTCGGTGACAAAGTTCGAACGCCAAGTTCGGGACCCATGTATGCGGCGCATCACTGGATTGCTCGCCGTTTCAAGCCACGACCCAAAACGGAAAGCAGAAAGCAGAGGCTCATGCCCACAATCGCTTTGGTCGACGACGACCGCAATATTCTCACATCCGTCTCGATCGCGCTGGAAGCCGAAGGCTACCGCATCATGACCTACACCGACGGCGCCTCCGCGCTCGACGGTTTTCGCACCACCCAACCGGACCTTGCCATCCTCGACATCAAGATGCCGCGCATGGACGGCATGGAGACGCTGCGCCGTCTCAGGCAGAAGTCCGACCTGCCGGTGATCTTCCTGACCTCCAAGGACGAAGAGATCGACGAGCTGTTCGGCCTCAAGATGGGCGCCGACGATTTCATCCGCAAACCATTTTCGCAGCGGCTGCTGGTCGAGCGCGTCAAGGCGGTGCTGCGCCGCTCGGCGCCGAAGGACCCGACCGTCGCGCCGAAGGAGAACGACGCCAAGGCGCTCGACCGCGGCCTTTTGCGCATGGATCCCGAACGCCATACCTGCACCTGGAAGAACGAGCCGGTGACGCTGACCGTCACCGAATTCCTGATCCTCCAGGCGCTCGCGACCCGGCCCGGCGTGGTGAAGAGCCGCAATGCGCTGATGGACGCCGCCTATGACGATCAGGTCTATGTCGACGACCGCACCATCGACAGCCACATCAAGCGGCTGCGCAAGAAGTTCAAGGTGGTCGACAACGAGTTCGAGATGATCGAGACGCTGTACGGCGTCGGCTATCGTTTCAAGGAAGCCTGAGGCAGCAGGCGCCTTCACGAATGTCCGGAGCATTGCCGGTTCTCGTTCCATCGGGACCGGGATGGCTCTAGGATGCGGGGACCTTCGCACGAGCTGTCCTAACGCGGGCGTAAGCATTGCTGGACCGAACGCAGCCTGACCCGAACCAGAGCGCCGAGGATATCGCATCCGACGGCGTTCCGGAGCACGTTGCCGAAGACAAGCCGGCCGCGCAGGGCTGGCGGCCGCTGAACTGGCTGAAGCGCGCCGGGCAGTTCTTCTTCGCACTGTCCTTCTCGAGCCTGACCCGCCGCATCGTCTCGCTCAACCTCGCCGGCCTCGTCGCGCTGGTGGCGAGCATCCTGTACCTGTCGCAGTTCCGCGCCGGCCTGATCGACGCGCGCGCGCAGAGCCTCCTGGTGCAGGCCGAGATCATCGCCGGCGCGATTGCAGCGTCCGCGACCGTGCAGACCAACGCCATTACCATCGACCCCGACCGGCTGCTCGACCTCAAGCCGGGCGAGACCTATGGCGGATCGGACGACTATTCGCCGCTGGATTTTCCGATCAATCCGGAGCGCGTGGCGCCGGTGTTGCGCACGCTGATCTCGCCGACCAAGACGCGCGCCCGCATCTACGATCCGAACGGCAGCCTGCTGGTCGACAGCCGCAGCCTCGATACCGTGGTGCGCCTGCCCCTGCCGTCGCTCTCCGCCGAGAAGCCCGGCATCGTCGAGCGCGGCATGGTCGCGGTGCGGACCTGGCTGAACCGCGGCGACCTGCCGCTCTATCGCGAACTCGGGCCCGAGAACGGCAATGGCTATGCGGAAGTGGCCGATGCGCTCCATGGCGAGAAGCGCTCGATGGTGCGGGTCAATCCGCGCGGCGAGGTGATCGTCTCGGTCGCGGTCCCCGTGCTGCGCTCGCGCGCCATCCACGGCGCGCTGATGCTGTCCACCCAGGGCGACGACATCGACCAGATGGTCACCGCCGAGCGCCTCGCCATCCTGAAAGTCGGCGGCGTCGCCGCCGCGGTCATGATCATGCTGTCGCTGCTGCTCGCCAGCACGATCGCCGGTCCCGTGCGCCGCCTCGCCGACAGCGCCGAGCGCGTCCGCCGCCGCATCAAGACCCGTGTCGAGATCCCCGACTTCACCCGCCGCCGCGACGAGATCGGCCATCTGTCCGGCGCGTTGCGCGACATGACCAATGCGCTCTACAGCCGCATCGAGGCGATCGAGATGTTCGCCGCCGACGTTGCGCACGAGCTGAAGAATCCGCTGACCTCGCTGCGCTCCGCGGTCGAGACGCTGCCGCTGGCGCGCAACGAGAACAGCCGCGCCCGCCTGCTCGAGGTGATCGAGCACGACGTCAAGCGGCTCGACCGCCTGATCTCGGACATCTCCGACGCCAGCCGGCTCGATGCCGAATTGCAGCGGCAGGACGCGGTTCCGGTCGATCTGCGCCGCCTGCTCGGCACGCTCGTCTCTGTGGCCAACGAAACCAAGCTCGGCCACGACGTCGCGGTCGAGGCGCGCTTCGAGGGTCGCGGGCCAAGCGACACGTTCGCCGTGACCGGCCACGACTCACGGCTCGGCCAGGTGGTCTCGAACCTGCTCTCCAACGCGCAATCCTTCTCGGAAGCCGGCAACAAGGTACGCCTCACCTGCCGCCGCGCGCGCGGCGAGATCGAGATCGTGGTCGACGATGACGGCCCCGGCATTCGCGATGACGCGCTGGAGCGCATCTTCGAGCGCTTCTACACCGACCGTCCGCATCAGGGCTTTGGCCAGAACTCCGGGCTCGGCCTGTCGATCTCCAAGCAGATCGTCGACGCCCATGGCGGGCGCATCTGGGCGGAGAACCGCCCCGGCCCCACGGACGCCGACGGCGAGCCGACGTTTGCCGGCGCGCGCTTCGTGGTGAGGCTGCCGGCGCTATGAGCGACGGCGGGCCCAGCGTGCACGCCTCCGCGGTCAAGGTAGGGAATCTGGCAGTGCTGATCCGCGGCCCGTCGGGCTCCGGCAAGTCGCGCCTTGCCTTCGATTTGATCATGGCGGGCCGCGCCGGCGTGGTCGAAAGGGCCGTTCTGGTCGGCGACGACCGTGTCCATCTGGCGACAGTCGGCGATGAAATTGAAGTCCGCCCCGCGCCGCCGCTGGCCGGCCTGATCGAAATCCGGGGCCTCGGAATCCGCCGCTGCGACTTCGTGGAGCATGCGACCGTCGGTCTCGTGGTCGACCTGGACGCCGCGGACGCGGAACGGCTGCCGCCAGCCGAATCCCTGAAAACAAGCATTTTAGGTGTCGAAATACCGCGAATCCCGGTTAGCCGCGACTATTCGCCCCTCCCACTGGTTGTCGCGGCCTTGACCACTACCAAGAGTTCATCTTCCGTTAATCCCTCAGGCGATTGTTTGAAGGGAAATGGTAACCATATGAACCCCACTATCGCGACCGAATAGACCGGCGCAGCTCCCCTTATCCATCCGTCTAAGTTCAGGGAGATACGCAACATCCCCTCTTGCGCAGGGGCTCTGGATGGTCAAAGTGGCGCGTTCGTGCGGTGCACCAAAAGCGCCCGCGAGGAGTTTTCCGATGATTGGTCTAGTACTTGTGACCCACGGGCGCCTTGCCGACGAATTCAAGGCAGCGCTTGAACATGTCATGGGCCCACAAAAGCAAATCGAAGCGATTACGATCGGCGCTGAAGACGATTCCGATCTATGCCGAAGCGACATCATCGAGGCGGTTAACCGCGTCGATTCCGGCGACGGCGTTGCGATCCTCACCGACATGTTCGGCGGCACGCCATCCAACCTGGCGATATCCTGCATGAGCCGGCCGAAGGTCGAAGTGCTCGCGGGCATCAACCTTCCGATGCTCGTGAAGCTCGCCAAGGTGCGCGAGGAACGCGCGCTGCCCGACGCGATCGCGATGGCCCAGGAAGCGGGTCGCAAATACGTCACCATCGCCAGCCGCGTGCTCGCCGGCAAATGAGCGACGACGCGCCGCAAGCCGGGACGGGCGTGCCCGCGGGCGCGATCTCCAAGGAGCTCCTGATCATCAACAAGCGCGGCCTGCACGCCCGCGCCTCGGCGAAATTCGTCCAGGCGGTCGAGCGCTTCAACGCGCAGGTGTGGGTGACGCGCGGCGGCGAGACCGTCGGCGGCACCTCGATCATGGGCCTGATGATGCTCGCCGCAGGACCCGGCACGACGATCACGGTCGCTGCGGCCGGTGCGGATGCCGACGCCGCGCTCGCGGCGATCACCGAGCTCGTTG
Source organism: Bradyrhizobium sp. WSM2254 (assembly GCF_000472645.1). Lineage (NCBI taxonomy): Bacteria > Pseudomonadati > Pseudomonadota > Alphaproteobacteria > Hyphomicrobiales > Nitrobacteraceae > Bradyrhizobium > Bradyrhizobium sp. WSM2254. Next base: position 48,625 of record NZ_AXAB01000051.1, read on the forward strand.
AAAGCAAGTTCAACGAGGAAGGGATTTAACCCCCACCGTCATTCCGGGATGGTGCGACAGCACCAGACCTCAGATGCGCCATTGCGCATCGGGGAATCTCGAGATTCCGGGTTCGATGCTGCGCATCGCCCCGGAATGACCTTCGGTCACTTCCCCGGCGGCGCGATGTAGATGTTCCAGCTCATCGACGGACCGGCCTTGCCATGGGTGAAGCGGCGCGTCGTCATCACCATGCGCTCGGCGTTCGGCGCGGTCTCCGACACCCATTTCTCGAACGCCGGCAGGCGGCCGTCGGCCGGATCGAACACGCCGATGAAGCCGTATGTCCTGACGTCATCGCGCGAGATCAGCCCGGAATCCCAGGCTTCGATCGGCACGAGTGCGACCGGGTGGTCCGGGCTGTAGAACACCATCGGCTGGATCGATTCCATGGTGCCGGCGACGACCGCCCAGCGCGAGGCGAAGCGCGCGTGCCAGGCCTGCGTCAGCTCGCGTGCGAGGTCCGAGCGCGCGCCATAGGTCGCGGTGTTGCCGGCATTGGCGGCCATCTCGCGCGCGGCGATCCAGGGCGAGGCGGCGAGCGTCGCGACGCTCAGCACGAGCCAGATCGCGGCGATGTTGACCAGGGTCGCGCTCTGCACGCGCAGCGTCGGGATCGCGACCAGCGCCAGGGGCACCAGGAAGAACAGCGAGATGCCCCAATCGGTCTTCATGTAGATGCTGAAGGCGAGCGCGCCGAGCGGCGGGCCGACGGCGACGATGGTCTGGATGATCCAGACATTCAGCGCCTGCGAAAAATTGACCCCCGGATTGGGGCCACGCGCCCAGGCGCGCGTGACGATGCGCAAGGGCGCGCGCAAAAGCAGCGTGAACCAATGCGGCACCAGCGCCATGGCAAGCGCAGCGAGCGCTACGGGAAGGGCCAGCAACGCGAAATTATGCAGGAAGTAGCCGGCCACGAGCTGATGCACGAGACCGGCGTCCTCGAGGCTGTAGGTGTCGCCGGCATAGCTCAGCGGGACGAAATGCACGTCCGCCAGCCACACGATGTGCGGGATCATCGCCACGACAAGCGTCGCGATCGCCACCCACGGCGCCGGCGACAGCAGGAATTTCAAGCGGTCGGGATGGATCAACGCGGCAAGGCCGATGGCGCCGATCATGGTCAGCACCCAGTATTTGGTCATCAGCGCCAGCGCGGCGGCGAGCCCGAACCAGATGCCGGACTGCCAGCTGCGCTTCTCGAAGGCGTTGAGATAGGCGAGCACGAGCAGCGGCAGGGTGACGAGCTGGAGCAGGTCCGGGTTGTACTTGAAGCCCTTGAAATTGAAGATCGGGTAGAGCGCGACCATCACCACGACCAGGAACGCGCGCCGCGCGTCCACGACGCGCAAGCTCAGCAGCCAGCAGATCACCATGGCGACGCCGACCGTCGTCATGGCGAGCGCATAGGTCGCCCAGTCCGTCGCCGGGAACGCCTTGAACCAGAGGCCCGCGATCCAGCCCGACAGCGGCGGGTGCTTGCCGTACCCCCAGAGGAATTTCTGGCCCCAGCCATAGGCTTCCGCGACGTCCATGTGAACGTCCTGCGCTGCCTTGAGATTGATCAGGATGAAGGTCCAGAGCACCGCATGCAGGATCGCGAGCTGGATCACCAGCCACAGGCGGGCCTCCGGCCGGACCGCGCTGGCAACCAGCCAGGCCCGGAAGCGGTTGAAACTCACCCGGGTCTTCGCACGGGCACGGGCAGATGGGATTGAGGTCGTCGACATCAGCCGTTGCGTAGCGCGTTTTGGGCCACCGTGGAATCAGCTTGGCGTGAAGAAAGGCCCTGAAAATACAGCAATATGGTTGCCGCACGGGGATGTGAGTGGTATCCCGCGCCCATGACGACCGTCCCCATTTCCAACATCCGCAATTTCTCCATCGTCGCCCATATCGACCATGGCAAATCGACGCTGGCCGACCGCCTGATCCAGATGACCGGCGGCCTGTCCGACCGCGAAATGGCGGGCAAGGAGCAGGTGCTCGATTCCATGGACATCGAGCGCGAGCGCGGCATCACCATCAAGGCGCAGACGGTCCGGCTCGCCTACCACGCCAAGGACGGCAAGGACTACATCTTCAACCTGATGGACACGCCCGGCCATGTCGACTTCGCCTACGAAGTCTCGCGGTCGCTGGCGGCCTGCGAGGGTTCCCTGCTGGTGGTCGACGCCAGCCAGGGCGTCGAAGCGCAGACGCTCGCCAACGTCTACCAGGCGCTCGACAACAATCACGAGATCGTTCCGGTCCTGAACAAGGTCGATCTTCCGGCCGCCGAGCCCGAGAAGGTCAAGCAGCAGATCGAGGACGTCATCGGCATCGACGCCTCCGACGCCGTGATGATCTCGGCCAAGACCGGCCTCGGCGTTCCCGACGTGCTGGAAGCGATCGTCACCCGCCTGCCGCCGCCGAAGGGCGACCGCGACGCGACCTTGAAGGCGCTGCTGGTCGACAGCTGGTACGACGTCTATCTCGGCGTGGTCGTGCTGATCCGCGTCGTCGACGGCGTCATGAAGAAGGGTAGCCGCGTCCGCATGATGGGCACGGGCGCCGCCTACGACGTCGAGCGCGTCGGCTTCTTCACGCCGAAGATGACGCAGGTCGACGAGCTCGGCCCCGGCGAGATCGGCTTCATCACCGCCGCCATCAAGGAAGTCGCAGACACCCGCGTCGGCGACACCATCACCGACGACAGGAAGCCGGTTACCGAGATGCTGCCCGGCTTCAAGCCGGCGATCCCCGTGGTGTTCTGCGGACTGTTCCCGGTTGACGCCGACGATTTCGAGACGCTGCGCGCCGCGATGGGCAAGCTGCGCCTCAACGACGCCAGCTTCTCGTTCGAGATGGAGACCTCGGCCGCGCTCGGCTTCGGCTTCCGCTGCGGCTTCCTCGGCCTGCTGCATCTGGAGATCATCCAGGAGCGACTGTCGCGCGAATTCGATCTCAACCTGATCGCGACCGCGCCGAGCGTCATCTACAAGATGAAGTTGACCGACGGCACCGAGCTCGAGATCCACAATCCCGTCGACATGCCCGACGTGGTCAAGATCGAGGAGATCCAGGAGCCCTGGATCGAGGCGACGATCCTCACCCCGGACGAATATCTCGGCAGCGTGCTGAAGCTGTGCCAGGACCGCCGCGGCGCGCAGAAGGAGCTGACCTATGTCGGCGCCCGCGCGATGGTGAAATACGATCTGCCGCTCAACGAGGTCGTGTTCGACTTCTACGACCGGCTGAAATCGGTCTCCAAGGGCTACGCCTCGTTCGACTATCATCTCACCGACTACAAGCCGGCCGACCTCGTCAAGATGCAGATCCTGGTCAATGCCGAGCCGGTGGACGCGCTCTCCATGCTGGTGCATCGCACCCGCGCCGAAGGCCGCGGCCGCGCCATGGTCGAGAAGATGAAGGAGCTGATCCCGCCGCACATGTTCCAGATTCCGATCCAGGCGGCGATCGGCGGCAAGGTGATCGCCCGCGAGACGGTGCGCGCGCTGCGCAAGGACGTCACCGCGAAGTGCTACGGCGGCGACATCACGCGTAAGCGCAAGCTTCTGGAGAAGCAGAAGGAAGGCAAGAAGAAGATGCGGCAGTTCGGCAAGGTCGACATCCCGCAGGAAGCCTTCATTGCCGCGCTGAAGGTGGATAGCTGAGGCACCCCGGCTCGGGCTTTCACGGATACATCAGCCGCCGTCATGCCCGGGCTCGTCCCGCCTGCGGGGCCGAAGCCCCTTCGGCGAGGCGAAGGCCCGGGCATCCACGTTCCTGGTGCCGCTGAGAAGCCGTGGATGGCCGGGTCAAGCCCGGCCATGACGACGAAGCCAGGACCAGATTTCGTGACGAGATCGGTCCGGTCCGAGGCTTTTGCGACCGGACAACAAAAACCGCGAAAACAACCCCATGCACAGTAGCCGGCCTCTTGCCGGCATTGGGATTTTTCGAATTTTCGATTTTACGAAATTCGGTTGACCCGTCGGGCAAAACAGGGGCATGATGGCATCATGGCAGCGGGTGCGCAGCAGGCCTTCATCAGGGCGCACCATCTCGACCGCCGGCCGATTGGCGGCCTCTGATTTCGATATCCAGGCATCACGTCGGTAACGGCTTACGTCGGCTCCTGGCCCGTCAACCGACCTGCCACGCGCTTTTCCGTCATCCGCTTTGAGTGGTCGTAGATCTTGCCGGTGGCGATGGGGCGGGGTTGAAAAACGCTCTCAGCGGCGGCAATCTCGGCCTGAGTGAGGCCTCGATCTGGAGAATCTCGGCTTATGCCGATCGATGCGAGGATCGACGATGAAGCCGCGGCTTGGAATGTGGCTTGCCGTTGTTGCGGGCGTCGCCCTGGTGCTCGCCGTCGCCTGGGCCGCCATCCTTTGGACCCGCCCGGAGCCTATTCGCATCGCGTTCGCCAATTCGCTCTCTGGCCCGTCCGCCCCGGCCGGGACGGAAAGCCTGGTCGCGACGCAGCTTGCAATCGACGAGGTGAACGCCAAGGGCGGCGTCAACGGACGGCTCATTGAACTCGTTCTGTTCGACGACGCGAGCGATCCAGCCGTGGCGCGCGCGAATGCGCAGGCGATCGCCGACAGCCCATGCGTCGCTGTGCTCGGCCATTATCTCAGCTCCACTTCGCTCGCGGCAGCGCCGGTATACAAGGATGCGCGGATTCCGGCGCTCACGGGAAGCGCGGCTGCCGACGATCTGACATCCACCAATGATTACTATTTTCGTGCGTTGGCGCCGGTCTCCGCGCAGGCGCGCTCGGTCGCGGAACATCTGCGCGCCGTGATGAAGGAGCCAAAAGTCCGTCTTGTTCACACGCGCGATTCATACGGCAAGAGTTTTGAGCGTGGATTTGCGGCGGCCTATCCGGCGGAGCAGTTGCACGTTTTCGGACTGGAGGTCGCAGCCGGTCAGATCGGATCGATGGATGGGACGCTAGCCGCCGCCGCGCAGGAGCCCGGACCCGGCGTTATCGTCGTCGGCGCGGCACCCGATTTCAGCCCAGACATCATCAAGGCGCTGCGCCGCCGCGGCATCAAGGGAACGATCATCGCATCCCAAGGCGCGGCCCGCGAAAGCTATTTGCAGAATTTCGCCAACGAGCCCGAGGAAAAAGCGCATCCGGGATTCTTCAGCGAGAATCTGTATGCCGCCTCATCGCTGATGTTCGACAGCGCCGGCGTGGCGGCGCAGGCCTTTGCCGTCGACTACAAGGCGAAAGCGGGAACCTCGCCAAGCTGGGTTGCCGGCGGCGCGTATGACGCCGCGCGCCTGATGATCGATGCGCTGAAACGAGCTGCCGTACATCGCCGGTTCATGGGGCAGGGGATTCAGAAACGATCCGACAGCAAGGTTGCGGATCGCGACCGGGTGCGCGTCGCACTGGCCGCGATCGACAGTCCGAAATCGGCGGTCGTCGGGCTGACGGGGCGGCTCTATTTCAACGCGAACCGCGACATTCCGCGCCCGATCCGAATGGGTTTCTTCCATTACGGCCGGTTCGTCACGGCGCCGCAGCAACTCGTGCGCATCGATCAGCCTGATGGAATCGATCTCGCTGCGGAACAGGAGAAGGGCCATGTCATCGCGATCGAGGATCGGCGCTACTGGATTCAGCGCGTCGTTTACACCGGCATCGACATCATTCGCGTCAGCCGGATCGACGTGAAGCAAAATTCGTTCAACGTCGACTTCTATCTCTGGATGCGATTCGCTGGCGACGATGAGGCGCAGACGCACGTCGAATTCCCGGCATTGCTGGATCGCGGGGCGTTCGATCCAGCTCGGCCGATTCAGGCTGGACACGAAGACGGCCTGAGCTACCGGCTCTATCGCATCAACGGCGATTTCAAGGCCCGCTTCGATCTCCACGACTATCCATTCGACACGCAGCAATTGCATCTACATTTTCAGAACACGGAACAGCGGCGGGAACTCGTCACCTATGTCATCGATCGGTTCGGCTTGCGCCTCGCCGACGATGGAAGCTCGCGGGCCGAGGACGGGGCCTATTCCGGACTTCCGCTCTGGCGATTTCTCGGGCTGAACTATTTCATCGAATCCCTGTCCAGCGGATCGACGCTCGGAAAGGCGTCTTTGTTTGGTGCCGAGGCAAGGACGGAGTTCGCAGGCTTCGATGCGACCGTCATGCTGCGCCGCAGCTCCGCCATCTACATGCTGAAGAACCTGCTGCCGCTGTTTCTGCTCGTGCTCGTCGTATTCGCCACGCTGTTCTTTCCCGAAACCATGTTTCGTGAACGCGTGACGATTCCAGTGACCTCAATCCTGGCGAGCGCGGTGCTACTCGTAGCGGTGAACAGTCAGATCGGCGATGTCGGATACACGGTGGTGGTCGAAGAGATGTTCTACATCTTCTTCGTGCTATGCCTGATGGCGATGTTGGCCGGCTACAGACATGAAAAACTTCGGGACGCGGGCCGAAAGCGCGTCGCTGTTGTTTCGGATCACGTAGCGCAGATGATCTATGCCGGGACGGTGCTCGCCATCATCGTCGTGCTCTACCGGCGTTATGCCGTGTGAGGCAAGCGTGGATACCTCGCCGGCCCGCCGCACCTTTTGAGGACGAGATTTGATGGGTTTCGCTTACGCTCTACCCAACCTACGAGCTGGCCGGCACCGCGATCGTGGCGGCGACCGTCGCCGCAGTGCTGGCCGGCAGTGTGACTGCGTCCTGGAGCCCAAATCAAACAGAACGCCCGAAGGGCCGGTCATTCATGTTCGACTACGAAAATAGAAAGGTCCCTATCAGCAGGCCCGCGGCGAAAGCGAAAAGCCCCAAAGTGCAGATTGAAACAATACGAACGAGGACGCGTACTTGCGCCTCGTACTCCTCTTCTGCGGTCTTGTGGGACTGAGCCGCCACTGCAACTGCCCTACCATCGCCCAGATTGGGCGAATGTACGCTCGGAATCATGGTCAACGCGAGGCATTTTGGCCCGCCGCGATGCCCTGTTCGTGACTTGGCGGGGACATCTCTCGACCTGGCCGGCGTCTCTTCAACGGGGAGGATCATCCTCCCTTGAGGTCCGTTCAATGGGGCTTAGCGGACTGAATTTGCTCGAGTTGAGTTTTTCCCGTTTTGACCCGTAGCGGACAAACGGCCCATCGCCAACCGAGCTTCAACTTCGGGACGTCAGCCCTATTGGCCAATCGTGGTTCGACTGCGAAGATTACTGAGCCTGCTTCAAGTAGGCTTCAACCTCGCGCAGGTCGTGCTGCGGAGGAAATGACAGGAGAGCCTGAGACGGACTGCACCACGGATAGGGAAGCGAAGATAGCCAGCACATCACGCCATCGAGTTCGGCGCCTGATAAGGCTTTCATGACTTCTATGGTGATTACCAACCTCACCACTTTTCCGTGCTCATTGAAATGCCAGTCGTAACGTCCGCATCCGACTCGCAACGGTTGCCCGGTCGCCTTAGCGGACATCCCTACCAACCAATGGCACTGAAAGCGCGCTCGGTCAGTCTCGGAAGGCTGGGATAGGCAGAATGTATAGATGTTCTCGTATTCGACATTAAAACGACGCACCAAAAGTTCTTCTACGGCATTCAAGCCGGAAGCCGTGCTGGGGAACGAAATGGCGTCGGTCTTGACCACCATTTCGAGTGCAATGTCTTCAGAGAACGCCTGCCTCATCAAGAACGGTCGGTTGCCGTCCTTGGCTAAGATGTAGGTTTTTACTGCTTCGACAGGTGTGGGCATGGTGCCTTAGGCTAGCACACTCAGGTTCTAAGCGGGAATGTCCACTTCTGGCCCTTAGCCGAAGATCGATTGAGCGCGTGTCATGTCGGCTGTCAGGGGCAAACCGGACGCCGATCCAACTTGGCGTCCACCGCTGCTTGTGACCCGTAGCTGACATCATGAGTACCTGGCGGGCTTTCCAGGCAGAATTGGAGCGAGAGCCCACCGGCGGCTGCGGTCCGCTCGTTATTCCCTTGCTGTTATACCGTAACGGCAGTGGTTTCTCGACTGCAATTTCCAGTAGCGCCCCTTTTGAAACGGGGCATATACTCTCGCACCAGGACGGCAACCGTTCCGGAAGAATTTGGGAGATAGCCATGAAAGCCGTTTCAATACTTGCCGCGGGTCTTGCTGTCGCCGCCTGGTCGATCACTCCCGCGACGGCCGGACCACCCGCGAATGCCGCAGTCACGAGTGATCCGAGCGCCAAGATCGGATGCTCTTTTGCTGCTGGCCGTATTTCGTCAACGTGCAGAGACGCACGCTACAAATCCTACGGCGAGTGCACGACGGCGGGCACCAAGATGGGTTACGCACCATTGGAGTCCTATTGGTATTGCTCCAGTCTAAGGCTCAAGACCTGACAGAAATCACATCAAGATGTGCTGAGGCCGCCCTTCAGTTGGCGGCCTCTTTCATATCCGGGCCAAGCCCGAGATGTCGCCTTTTGGCAGGGGCCGACGAAGTGATCGAATTGAGCGACGATTTCCGCTTGTGGCCCTTAGCCGAAGGTCGATTGAGCGCGTGTCATGTCGGCTGTCAGGGGCAAACCGGACGCCGATCCAACTTGGCGTCCACCGCTGCTTTTGACCCAAAGCGGACTTGGTTAGACACGGCATCACTTGCGGGGCATCGTCGTGTCCGAATCCGGAGGACGCCGAGGAGTGGAATATCTTTTGACAGCCTCGCGCGAAAGTTTCTCCAATATCCCTGGTCTGAACGTCCACTGACCCCCGGCCATCGATATTCGGTAGTGGCCGCGCTTCCATCCAGCTTTCTCGGCGGAGACATGGCAGATCGTAAATTCATCGTTCGGAAGTCGAACTGACTTGAGGGTATCTGGCGTCAATCGCGTATCAACCATGGCCGCCCCAATCGCAGCGAAGATCTCCCGCAACTGGGTGGGCCAATATTCAGGATCGGTTTCATCCATAGCCGGGAAGCTGCTTCGGTTGTCGGTCGCCTTCAATAACATGCCTAACCTGCCATGTCGCCTCATGGCCCTTAGCCGAGGGTCGATTGAGCGCGCTTACCGGTTTTGACCCAAAGGCGACATTCAACGTCTGGAGTGATTTCCAGCTTCTGTCTGATCTTCGGATGCTAGCCGGGGAAGTCGCGGAACTCCTTGACGAGATTGAACGGAATTTTCCACCCGGCGCCTCCCCCGCGCATCAGCATCTTGATGTCTTCCGCCCTGTTTTCTTTTCCGGTTTTCGGATCGGTCTCCAGCGTGTGGCCTTGGCTGTCCCAAGGTTTGCTCGCGCTCTTCGAGTAGTAGCCGAGAAAATGTCCAGCTTCATGGGCAGACGTGTTAGGCCCGCGTTGCGAGCTGATGAAGGCAAGGTCCAGCGATCGAGCAAACGAGCCATTGGCGAGGCCGCCATTGGACCAAACCTTATTGACGCAGAAAATGGTTAGATGGGCGCCCTGAACTTTGTGTTTGACGAAGAAGCCCTTCAGTTTTTCGACGTCGATCACATCGGGAAAAGTCGCCAGGCTCGCATCCTTCATGCCAGTCGCATTGGCGAGCTCCTGTTTGAGGGCAGCCTGCGAGTCGTCGACGACCAGCCAGTCGCTTGGCACCCGCTCGAAGCGGATGTTGGCCTGCGGCCTCCATATATTGTTCATCGTCAGCAATTCATCTTGCTCGCTGCAGGGCTTCTTGGCGTGAAACGCCGGAGCGCCGCCACTCCCCGGAACCATGACATTGCGGAACGCCACCTTGATCTTGATTTCTCGCAGCACGACGACATGGAGCCTGGCTTCGATCTTCCGGCCGGCCGACCGGGCAACCACCTCCAGGCCGGGAAAGCCAATCGGCTTAATCCGGCCATTGATTTCGAAAAACCGTGCATCGCCATTGAAGGTGGCGGGAAGTGACGCCGCCCTGAGCTGCGGATCGATATTGGGTTCGGAGAAGATGTCTCTGGCTTGCATCACGCGTCTAAGGGTATCTGCGCCATCGATCTCCTTGATCCCGAGGGCATGGGGGTTAGGATCGACTTTGAGCTTTCTTCCGGGATCAATCAGCGCCACGATGTTGGAGCCGCCGAACGGCACCACCATGCCCGGCGGGCTGCGGCGCTCATCGATGCCGGAGCGGCGGAAAACCTCTTGAAAAGCGGCCATGTCTGCTTTTCCTGTCCTCGTTCGGTCCGTCAACGCGAAATTTTGCGCGCGGAATTGAGAGCCTCCTTCGGCGGCGGGAACACGATCTGGCCGGCCCCCGCGGCGATATGCAGAAAATTTCCGCGGCGAAGTTTCAGGGCCAGTCCCTCCGCAACAATTGGGCACGGACGGCAGTCGGCGTAGCCTACTACGCTTTCCGGAGAACGCGGAAGGCCAATCAATGTCCGCTAATGGCCCAAACACGAAGTGCAGACGAAACGCAAATTTGTCGGCTCATAGGGGTAGACCGGAAGCGGACGGCGTGCCGCCTGAACGGCGCATTTTGACCCGCAACGGACATTAATGGCTTGACCCAATGCAGATCCATTGGGTTGATAGGATTTGCTTTCAGGTCCGACAGGTGGGCGTAAGCGCGAGGCGCACGGATGGAGTTGCCCGCTACACTGAACATCGTTGACTTGACGGTGGGCGCACATCGAGGGCTCACAAAACCTGGGCGACTGCGCCTGGACCGGCTGAAAAAGCCTGGTAGGCGCGTGACGGCACTGGTTTATGCAGCGACGCTACTTGTGGCGTTTGCTGCAACTCGCGCATACGCCGCTGACATAGGTTATCTGGCTCCCCCCGGAGTTGCTGCAAACGAGTTTCCCTCACCGCTGCGCCCTGTTGCACGGATTGTCAGCCCACGCCGCTCCGCCGAAGAGCACCGCGACGCTCTCGATGAGGCCGGCCAGGTCGCACGTGTTCTTGAACTGAAACCTGGCATGACAGTCGGCGACATTGGTGCAGGCAGCGGCTACCACACGGTCAGACTTTCGTACCTCGTCGGACCCGCCGGCTCTGTCGTTGCCCAGGACGTCACGCGGGATTACCTCATAGAACTCGCCAGGCGAACAGAATCTCTGAAGTTGACGAACGTGCTATTCGCGCTCGGCGAGCCACACGACCCGCGTCTGCCCGCTTCCTCGCTGGATGCCGCAATCCTTGTGCACATGTATCACGAGATCGCCCAACCCTATGCCTTCCTCTACAACCTCGCGCCCGCCTTGAAGCAGGGTGCACGGGTCGGAATTGTCGACCTTGAGCTTCCGACGTCGAAGCATGGCACGCCAACTGAGCTCCTGCGCTGCGAATTGACCGCCGTCGGCTATCGCGAGGTCGCCACACATAAGCTCGCAGGGGATGGAGGGTACCTGGCAGTATTCTCTCCGCCGGAGGTAGCGGGTCGAAAATCTCCCCGCGACATCGTTGCTTGCAGGGATCCCGCCGGCACTCGCTGACACCACGCCCGCCGCCCGTCTCAGAAGCGATACGCGAACATGTCCGATCGCCCGACCGACGCGATTGACCCAAAACGGCCGTTGACCCCGGACCAGCCGATCCTGTTTACTCAACTGAGTGGTGGCAACGTGTAAGACAATGCTGACACAAATTTACGAAGTCGCGACACCTGCGGAAGCCGAGGCGATATCGGCGATCGGCGTGGATCATGTCGGCGTGCTCGTCGGCGATGGAGCCTTCCCCCGGGAGCTTCCGGTTCAGAAGGCGCTGGCGGTCATGAAGATGATGCGGGCGCCGTCCGTGCTTTCCGCGCTGTTCCTTTCGGCGGATGTCGCTCTTATCGAACGGATGGCGAGAGAGCTTGATCCGCCCATTGTTCATCTTGGCGCATCAAGCGAATTGCTTACGCCTGATCTTGTCGTGGCGCTGCGAAAGTCCCTGCCGAACACCAAATTCATGCGCAGCGTACCTGTCACGGGACCTGAGGCAGTAGGCGTGGCGCAAGCCTATGATGGGATTGTCGATTGGATCCTGCTCGACAGTCATCGCACGGGTGATGTGCAAATCGGCGCGCAGGGCGTGACGCACGACTGGAGCATCAGTCGAACGATCGTGGAGCGTGTTCGCACCCCGGTCATACTGGCTGGTGGCCTCGGACCGGACAATGTCAAGGAAGCTATTCGGTCGGTGCGACCTGCCGGCGTTGATTCGAAAACAAGAACGGATCGAGAGGGCACTCACTCAAAAGACCTGGCCAAGGTAGAAGCCTTCTATCGCGCTGCGACGAGCGATTAGCGCGTACTTCTCTTCCTGGCGTATCGCGGCAGCGCGTAGGATGGGTTGAGCTCTTGCGAAACCCATCGTCCTCGCGGGCGAAGTATCTGGTCATTGCTGTCGCTCGATCCGATGGTGAGGACGAGATTTGACGGGTTTCGCTTTCGCTCTAGCCATCCTACGACCTCTGACGCCATCATCCAATCGCGTCACACCTGTCAGCCCGTCATCCTGAGGTGCGAACCCGGCGGTGCAACGCACCGCTGGGTGAGCCTCGAAGGATGAAGGGCCACGCTGCGGCAGCGGGGCCGTCGCCCTTCGAGGCTCGCCGAAGAGGCGAGCACCTCAGGATGACGGAGATGGAACTGCGCTAGCGCGTAGCGGATGGGTTGTGCGCCTGCCCCCGCACGGCGTCACGACGTCTTCTGCTTCGCCTCCACGTATCGTGCGAAGCTGTCGAGGATCGCCTGCCAGCCGCCTTGCTGCTGCTCGACCGAGTGTGTCGGCTCGCTGTCGAAGACGACGCGGACGACAATGCCATTCGGGCCGGGCGCGAACTCGACCTCAGCCTTTCGATCGCCGAACGCGTATTCGATCCGCTTGTGTTCGACGATCTTGGTGTAGGTGCCGGCGAAGTCAAAGCCCATGCTGCCGTCCTTGGCCTCCATGCGAGACGAGAAGAGGCCGCCTTCGCGCAGGTCGACCGTAGCCTTGGTCGTATGCCAGTCGTCGGACGCGGCGTTCCACTTCACGATGTCGGCAGGCGTCGTATAAGCGCGCCAGACCCGATCGATGGGGGCTGCTACGGTGGTTTCGACGCTGATCCTCATGAACATTGCTCCTGTTTCTATTTTCACCGCTCAAGGTGACGGCATCACCGACGTGTGCGGGGTCCATCCACGGCACTTCCGAGATGTGTCCACCCAAGGACGATCTAGACCGGTCCATGCCGACATGGTCGAGCCGTCAATGTCTCAAAAATGCGATAGCGGGCAACCAGGTGCGCCGTGATGAGGTTCAAAGCTTTGTCAGATCGTCATTTTCCGAGCTGTTGAAGCACGGCGGTCCACAACGCAAGCGGTTCCCTGAGGCCCCCCGGCTCGGACGGCTTTTTGCGAACGGCAGTGTGCACCATGACGAGTTTCGAGGCGGGATCGACCAGGATGACCTGACCGCGTATGCCGAGCAGGGCAAATCTGCGCTGCTCGCCAGGGAGGAGCCACACCTGATAGCCGTAACCGAAATAGGGTGTGGCCACTTGCGGAGCGAGATGACCATCGCCTGGTCTGACGGTCGTGGCGTCCAACAGCCACTGCCGCGGGATCAACTGACGCCCCTCCCAGGCGCCGTCGTGTGCGAGCAGCCGGGCCAGGCGCGCATAGTCGCGCAAGGTTGCGTTGAAGCAGCAAAAAGCAATCTCTTGCCCGCTACCGTCGATCGCCCATGAGGCATCCGCTTCGGTGCCGATGGCATCCCAGATCCGGTCGTGGAGATAGTCGGCAACCGGGGTGGCGGTGGCGGCGCGCAGGACTAGGCCCAGTATCTCGGTTTCCACGCTTGCATAGTGCCATTTGGTCCCCGGCGGGGCGGTTCGGGTATTGAATTGCGCGACGACGGCGGCGGGATCTTTTGTCTCTCCAACGAACAGGGCTCGCCCAAGCCGGGCTATGTCATCGTTCCCATCATAGTTTTCCGAAAATTCGACGCCCGAAGACATATTCAGCAAGGCCCGGATGGATGTGTTTCCATATTCCGTTCCTGCAAGGCCAGAGACGTAGGTCGAGACGAGATCGTCGATCGACTTGATCCGTCCTTCCGAGACCGCGATCCCGACCAGCATGCCCACCAGCGTCTTGGCCATGGACTGCGAAAGAAAGCGGTCGTGGTCGGTCCGCGAATATTGATAGTGCTCGTACAGGATGGTGTCGTCCCTGGCGATCAGGAGTCCTGTCACCGGGTTGCGCTTGAGGTAATCCGCGATGCTCAGCCGTTCCGTGCCGAAACTGTAGGCGATCGATGGTTCTGGCGCGCGCTTGAATTGCCAGGGCGTCGTCGCGCGAGCGATCGCGCGCGAGGGGTAGATCTCGCCGAAATGGCTGTAGACCCCGACGAGCTTGTCAAGCTGGGTGGTGGTCCCCCGCGTGCCGACCGGATAGCCCTCGGCCGCGCCGTAGATCTCGGCATCGGGGCCGCTATCCGAAAAGACCGGCCCCGGCTCGCCGGGAGAGCTTCGGGCGTCCTGTGCGCCGGCCAAGGGCGACCAGAGCGCGGAGACGAGAATGGCGGGCAACAAAAACCCGCGGCAACCGCGCGGCCTGCAGAGCGCTCCCCAATTCATTGGACTTGCCTCCTCACACGTTCCTGTGCGTGCGTTTACGAGAACAACCTCGCAGGCCGGTGACGAGAGGCATGCTATCATTGCGCGTAGACGGTGTCAGCATGCGGCCCCATGGCCGACGCCGGCCGAAATGCGGCGCTCCGCTTCTGCTTTGGCCGCTTGCGCCGGAAGAGCTCATAGCAACCGGCAAATGGCGGCTGTGTTTTGCGCCACTCGGATCGTCGGCGTGCGCACACATGACCCGCCCTGCCATTGAACCAGGACCAAATCCAACCGCACCAAACCGGGTAGTGCCAATACAGCGACGGCCCCCGCCGATTGACGAGCCATGCGGCAGGGTCGTCGAATCCATACGCGATGAACGGGTGCGTGCATGCGGTTTTTCCTATGCGAGATCGTCGCGCGCGTCGTCGCTATCTATCTGTGCGTCGATTGCGGCCGCATGCTGCGGGATGGCTATGCCGAGCGGAAGATCAGGGCCTTCAGTCCTGATCTCGTGGTCTGGCTGCTGGACTGGTCGAGACAGGTTTTCCAGAGGGACACCGCGCCGGTCCAGTACTGGATGGAAATGGGCCATCAAGCCATCTGCCTTTTGGCGTGCCTCGCCGTGGCGATATTCGGGTGGTGGCTGCCGAACGGCTGAGCGTCGGGCGCTGGCCGTCCGGCCCGACCCGCGAGGCGTGTGAGCACCGCCCCGGCAAGGCGAATTTTGAAATCTAGAGCGAAGCCAGGCCCGGCGGCGGCTTGCGCATGCGGGACGCCTGCTCATACGCATAGGCCAGGCGCAGCAGCTTGTGCTCGCTCCAGGCGCGGCCCGCGAAGGCGACGCCGAGCGGATAGTCGGGCGTGTCCTTGTCGTCGGCGCCCGAGACGAAGCCGCCGGGCGCCATGACGCTGGGATAGCCGGCCCTGGCGGCAATCGCCGCGCCGGTCGCGCCGGGGAACAGGACGGCGTCCAGCTTATGCTGGTTCATGTAGGCGTCCATGCCGCGCGTCCTGGCAGTGAGGAGGTCCATGGCGCGCGCCGATTTGTACTCGCGCTCGCTCAAGTCGCCCCGGGTGTTGTCGGCGGCGAGGAACAGATCCTGGCCGAAGCGCAGCGCTTTGTCGGCATGAGCCTCGTTGAAGGCAATGATGTCCGCGATGGTCTTGATGTCGGTGCGGGTCGCCCAATCCTTCAGGTAGAGGTTGAGATCGTGCTTCAGCTCGTAGAGGAAGACGATCCGCTGCGCGACCGGATTGCCCTTGTTGCCGCTCAGCGGATTGCGATTGAGCACGGCCATGGTCGTGCCCGGTCCGCTCATCCAGCCAGCCGCCGGCATGCTGGCTCGCACGATGACGGCGCCCAGATCCTCCAGCACCTTGATCACTTCAGCCATCAGCTTGGCCCCGTCGGGTGACAACTTGCCGTAATAGGAATCGTTCAGCGGATCGCCGGGGTCGCTCGGTACACCGATGCGCGCACCCTTCATCGCATCGCGTGTGAGGTCGGCCGTGTAATCGGCCGGCCTGCGCTGCCGCTCTGTCACGGGGTCGAGCGGATCCCTGGCGGCCAGCACGTTCAGCAGCATCGCCGCGTCACGCACGGTGCGCGTCATCGGCCCCGCGGTGTCCTGGCTGTGCGCGATCGGCACGATGCCGGCACGGCTGATCAAACCGACGGTCGGCTTGACCGTGACGATGCCATTCCGGCTGGCAGGGTGCAGCAGCGAGCCGGAGGTCTCGGTGCCGACAGAGGCCGTGCACAGACCTGCGGCCACGGCGACCGCCGAGCCCGAGCTCGAGCCGCCGGGGTCTACGACCGGGATGCCGCGATCGTCCAGCAGCGTCGGCACGTAGGGATTCTTCACCTGGCCACCGAGCGACGAATAACCCGAGGGCATGTCGATCGCGAGGATGTTGGCAAACTCCGTCAGGTTCGCCTTGCCGAGGATCACGGCGCCGGCGTCGCGCAGCAGCTTGACGATGGTGGCATCGCCCTTGGCGCGCGCGCCCTCCAGCGCCAGCGAGCCCGCCGTAGTCGGCAGCTTGTCGCCGGTGGCGATGTTGTCCTTCAGCAGAATGGGGACGCCGGCCAGCGGCCGCCTGGCCGACGGCCTCGTGCCATCGCGCTTGCCTGCGATGGCGAGCGCGTCGGGATTGAGCGCACGGACGGAATTGAGCATGGGTCCATTGCGATCGTAAGCCTCGATGCGCGCGAGATAGGCATTGGTCAGCGCGGTGGCGGTGACCTGCCCGTTCGCCAGCGCATCGACGATGTCGCTCATGGAAGCGTCCGCGACCTTCAGCCCGGTCGGCGCGGCGCGGGTGACAGCCGCGACGAGGCGAGCATCGCGGCGGCGTGGCTTCGTCATGAGGTCCCCTTGGACGGCGTCCCGTGAATATGCTACCAACGGTAGCATTAAGTGCGCTTGCGCGACAAGCCGGTTGCCCAGGCTGTGGCGCAGACGTCGGCGTCAAGGCTGCGGTGGAGCGATCCATGGACTGCACGATCCGCCCCGCGCTCGACGATGACGCCGATGACATCAGCGGCGTCATCTTGCGGGCACTGCGCGAGACCAATGCGACGGACTATTCGGACGAGATCATCGAACGGGTCGAGCGCAGCTTCAGTCCGGACGCGGTGCGGGAGCTGATCGGCAAACGCACCGTTTTCGTCGCCATCCTCGGCGGCCGCGTCGTCGGAACGGCGAGCCTCGATGGAAGCGTCGTTCGTACGGTCTTCGTGGCTCCCGACGTTCAGGCCCGCGGGATCGGCAAGCTGCTGATGGCCGAGATCGAGCGGACCGCGCGCGATCGGGACATTTCCGCGCTGACCGTCCCATCGTCGATCACCGCTGAAGCCTTCTACGCAAGGCTCGGGTTCAATGCCGTGCGCGACAGCTATCATGGTGACGAGCGCACGATCATCATGGAGCGATGGCTCGCTCAATAGTCAGTAGCCCAGATGAAGCGAAGCGTAATCCGGGTTGGCTGCCGCGGATCCAAAAGTCCCCGGATTTCGCTTCGCTTCATCCGGGCTACGGGGCATCGCGAGATTTCAGATCCTCGTCTGCGGGCCAGGTGATCTTGATCCTCCCCGCCAAATAGATCACCATCGTCTCCTGACCGCTCACAACAGAATGGGCTAGGAAACGCGCATGAACGCAACTCCCGGCGTTGGTCTGGTCGAACGTGCCCGCGCCCTGGCGCCGCTGATCGCGGGCGAGGCCGACGAGATCGAACGGACGCGGCGGCTGACGCCTGATGTCGTCGCCGCGCTGATCGAGAACGGGCTCTATCGCGCGCTGCTGCCGCAGAGCCTTGGCGGCGCCGAGGTTCCGATCGAAGCCTTCATGCAGATGCTGGAGGAGATCGCGAAGGCGGATGCCTCCACCGCCTGGTGTCTCGGCCAGTGCGGCGTCTGCGCGATGATCGCGGCCTCGCTCGATCACGATACCGCGCACGAGATCTTCAACACGCAGCCGGGCATCCTCGCCTGGGGTGCGATCGCGCACGAGGCGCGCGCGGTCGAGGGCGGCTATCGCGTCACCGCGCGCTGGGATTTTGCTTCGGGCTCGCGGCAGGCGAGCTGGCTGGGGGCGCATGTCCGCATCGTCGGTGCCGACGGTGTGCCGCGCAAAAATGCCGATGGATCGCCGGAGGTGCGCACCATCCTGTTTCCGGCCACGAGCGCCGCACTGCATGACGTGTGGCAGGCGATCGGGCTCGCCGGCACCGGCACGGATTCATATGAGGTGAGCGACCTCTTCATCCCCGAGCGCTTCACCGCGTTCCGTGACGTGCCGTCCGCGCTGCGCGAGCGGGGTCCGCTCTACAGGATCGGCACCGGCTCGACATTTAGCTTGGGCTTTGCCGCAGTGTCGCTCGGCGTGGCGCGCGCCACGCTGGATGCAGCGATTGCGCTGGCGCAGGAAAAGCACCAGTCGCTGGCGGTGAGCGCCATGCGCGACAACCAGGCGGTCCAGGGCCTGATCGGCCGCACCGAGGGCGACCTTCGCGCCGCGCGCACCTATCTCTATGCGACCGCGAGCGCGATGTGGCGCGACCTGTCCGCAACCGGCGAATTCAGCGCGGCGCATCGCAGCGCAGTTCGCCTCGCCGCGACCTGGACCATTCACCAGTCGGCCAAGGTGGTGGACGCCGCCTACCACATGGCCGGCGCCACGGCCGTATTCCGCAGCAATCCGTTCGAGCGGCGGTTTCGCGACATGCATGCGATCGCGCAGCAGATCCAGGCGCGCGACACGCATTACGAGGATGTCGGGAAGGCGATTTTGTCCGGCGGCGTCGACGCCGGCCGCTGAATTCGTCTACGCCTTGCGTGCGCCGAGCAGGCGGCCTCGCCAGCCCATTCCGATCACCAAGGCAATCATCAGGAGGAACGCCGCAGCGGCGACGAAATCGACGATGCGGTCGCTTCCCGAGCAAATGTCCTGGTTGAGGCACGCGCGGGACAGAACGCCACCCCGGACCAGGGCTGCGAGCACGCCGAAATAGAGCAAGACGCTGAGCGCAAGATAGACCACCGTCACGAGCGTACGCCGCAGCCGCGACGGCATCGCCGGGTCATCCTCACGCCGCTCGATGACGAACTGTCCGGGATTCGCCTTGGCGGGGTCGCGGATCTGGACAGTCGAATGCGTGAGCAGGTCGTGAACCGCCTGGTTGCGACGCGTGGCGGTCATGACCACGAACGAATACCAGCCCAGCACGCTCTTCACGACGAAACGTGCGAGCGCCTTGGCAAAGCTCAAATTGCCGCCACCATCGTCAACGACGCGCAAGTTCGTCCAGATGTGCCCGAGCGTTCCGCCTGCGCGGGAGACCAGGACCGGCTCATAGAGCAGCAGGATCACGACGATTGCGACGCCGAGGGTTCGGGCCAATGCGTCGCTCGCGACATTGCTCGCGACCGCCAAGGCGCCGAACAGCAGGACCATCGCCAGCATCCAATCGAGCAGGATCGCCTTCAGCCGCCGCGAGAAGCGGGCGTAGCGCGGTCCGGGCTGCGGCAGGGGAGGCGCATCAGAGGTCATGGGGGAGCCCCATCCGATCATTGGATCTCATCATGAGACGCCGGCAGCGCGCGTGAGGTTCGATTGCACCGCGGCAGCAGTCACGCCACCATCGCGGCGTCTTCCTCGTCGGCGGCATCGATGCCGCGCTGCGCGGCGAGCAGGCTGATGATCTCGATATTGGGGCGGGCCTTGCTGAACAGGAAACCCTGGCCTTCGTCGCAGCCTTCGGCCCTGAGGCAGCTCAGCTCGGCCTCGGTCTCGACGCCTTCGGCGGTGATGGTGACGCCAAGGCCCTTGCCGAGGCTGACGATGGAGCGGATGATCGCCTGCGCTTCGCGGTTGGCGCCGAGATCGCGCACGAAGGACTGGTCGATCTTGATCTTGTCGAAGGGGAAGCTGCGCAAGTAGCTGAGGCTGGAATAGCCGGTGCCGAAATCGTCCATCGAGATGCGCACCCCGAGCGCGCGCAGCGCATGCAGCGTCGCCAGCACCTGGGCGCTCTTCTCCAGCAGCAGCGTCTCGGTGATCTCGAGCTCGAGCCGCCGCGGCGGCAGTCCGGAATGCTTCAGCGCGTCCGTCACCATCGAGAGCAGATTGCCGCTGCGGAACTGGAGCGGCGACAGATTGACGGCGACGCGGACGTCGTCGGGCCAGGTCGCGGCGTCGAAGCAGGCGCGGCGCAGCATCAAGCCGCCGAGCGGATTGATCAGGCCTGTTTCCTCGGCGACCGGAATGAACTCCGCCGGCGAGACCATGCCGCGCTCGGCATGCGGCCAGCGCACCAGCGCCTCGAAGCCGGTGATGCGGCCGCTCGAGAGGTCGACCAGCGGCTGGTAGTACGGCCGCAGCACATCGTTCTGGATCGCGTCGCGCAGCTCGACCTCGGTCTTGCGGCGGCTCTGCGCCTTCGCATGCAGCGCCGCCTCGAAGAAGGCGAAGGTGCCGCGCGCATCCAGCTTGGCGCGCGACAGCGCCATGTCGGCGCTCTTGAGCAGCTTTTCGGAATCATCGCCGTCGGCCGGCGCCATCGCGATGCCGATGGAGGCGCCGATCACCACGGAATGGCCGTCGAGCAGATAGGGATCGGCGATGGCCTCCAGCAGGCGCTTGGCCAGCATCACCGCGTCCTCGGGACGGGTCAGCCCGCTCTGCACGATCGCGAACTCGTCCGAATTGAGCCGCGCCAGCGCGTCCTCTTCGCGCAGGGTGGAGCGCAGCCGCTTGGCGACGCCGCGCAAGAGCTTGTCGCCGACCGCATGTCCGAGCGTCTCGTTGACCGCCTTGAAATTGTCCAGCCCCAGCATCAGCACCGCGACCTTCTCGGCGCTGCGCCGCGTGTGCAGCAGCATCTCGTCCACCTGCTGGCGCAACAGGTTGCGGTTCGGCAGGCCGGTCAGCCCGTCATGCTGGGCCATGAAGGCCAGCCGCGCCTCGGCGCGCTT
Organism: Bradyrhizobium sp. WSM2254; assembly: GCF_000472645.1. NCBI lineage: Bacteria > Pseudomonadati > Pseudomonadota > Alphaproteobacteria > Hyphomicrobiales > Nitrobacteraceae > Bradyrhizobium > Bradyrhizobium sp. WSM2254. The sequence goes on from NZ_AXAB01000051.1 coordinate 69,644, forward strand.
GCGCTCGGTGATGTCCATCAGCGCGAGCAGCACCGCGGGCCGCTCGGCATAGGTCAGTTCGCGCGAGTAGATCGCAAGGTCGATCAGCGCGCCGTCGGCCTTGACGTGCTTCCAGGTGCGCGCAGCCCGCTCGTTGGAACGATCGGTGGTCCAGGGCGGCTCGCTGTCGAAGGCCTGCAACGACCGGATCTTCAGCTTCTCGAACTCGGTGCGGCTATAGCCGTAATGGGCGACCGCGGCGTCGTTGACGCCGAGGATGCGCTCGTCGTCCAGCGCGCAGACGATCATGGGAACGGGATTGCCGTCGAACAGCAGGCGGAACGAGGCCTCGCGCTGCTTCAGCTCGGTGATGTCGACGCGCAGGCCGACGACGCCGCCGTCGTCGGTGCGGCGCTCCTCGATCAGGATGACACGGCCGTCCGACAGCGTCTGCTCGTGACGTGCGCCCGGCTGATAGAGCTTCTTCAGCCGCTGGGCGATCCATTCTTCCTCATGGCCTGCGGCTTCCGGATAGTCGCCGCGGGCAACGCCGACGCGCAGCGTGTCTTCGAGGCGCGCGCCTTCAGCGAACAGATCGGCGGTCTTGCTGTAGATCTCGGAATATTGCTTGTTCCAGAGAACGTAGCGGCCTTCGGGATCGAGAATCACGATGCCCTGCGGCAGCAGGTCGACGGCCTGGCGCAGCCGCTCATGCGATTTGCGCGCCTCGATGATGGCCGCTTCGGCCTCCGCGCGGCTCTGCACGAGTTCGTCGTGTTCGGCGGGCCGAAGCGAGGCGCGCGCAAAACGCGGCTTGCGCGGCGACCGGCCGGCCGCAGCACGCACGTTGCGCTTTCGCTTTCCTGGCTTTCGAGACCCCAAACTCAACTTCACATGTCCCAGTTGCGCCCTGTGGCCGCAAGTTTTGGGGCAAGTGTCTGAAAAAAAAGTAATCTTCGCCGGCCTGACAGCGGACCGCCGGCCCTGCTGTGCCTGTTTGCGAGGCGCGAAAACCGCGGCGGGCGCAGCAAACCTGTTTTCGCCGTCGCGATGGGACGGTGCGCTGGCGCAAAATTGCGCGCTCACTTGAATCATTTCCGAAATCGCATGCGATTGCATGCGAGCCGCGCGTATTTCTCACGCCACGCATGAATTTTGGTCAATGCAGCATAGGGTTATCGCGCCGTTAAAAACGGCCGGCCGATGTGGGATTTTCGATGCGGATCGTTCGATTGCGCGCCCCTAACACTGGACCCCGCACGAACAAGACCGCCGCATGCGCGGGAGATCGCCATGCGAGGCCGGGCCGCCGCGGCGGACGAGCCTAATTCTTAACCCTGACACGGCGTTGGGCTATAAGGTGACCAGCATGAGTCCCCGCCGCCTCACCCCTCTCCTGCTTTTCATGACACTCCTGTCCGCCGGCGGCGCGCTGGCCCAGGACAAGGGCAGCGTCAACCCAAAGCCGCTGCCGCCGCTCGCCAACCCCAATGATCCCAGTATCGGCGCCAAGGAGCTGTTCGCGCGAAAGCTGCTGCCCTCGAAAGGGCCGGCGCATGTCGTCGGCTCCTACACCAAGGGCTGCATCGGCGGCGCCGAACGGATGCCGCTGAACGGCGACGATTGGCAGGTGATGCGGCTGTCGCGCAATCGCAATTTCGGCCACCCCGCGATGATCGCGCTGATCAAGCGGCTCGCGGCCAGGGCGCACAAGGACGCCGGCTGGCCGGGCATCCTGGTCGGCGACATCGCCCAGCCGCGCGGCGGGCCGGCGCTGTCGGGCCATGCCAGCCATCAGATCGGCCTCGATGCCGACATCTGGCTGACGCCGATGCCGGACCATCGGCTCTCGCGCGAGGAGCGCGAGGAGATGTCCGCGGTGATGATGGTGCGGCAGGACCGGCTCGACATCGACCCGAAGGTGTTCACGCCGTCCCATGTGCTGGTGCTGCGCGATGCTGCGCAGGAGCCGGCGGTGCAGCGCATCTTCGTCAATGCCGCGATCAAGAAGGCGCTGTGCCGCGAGGCCAGGGGCGACCGCTCCTGGCTGTCGAAGATCCGGCCGTGGTGGGGCCATGACTATCACTTCCACATCCGCATGCGCTGCCCGCCGGGCGCCGGCGAATGCGAGGGCCAGCCGTCGCAGTCCGAGGACGAAGGCTGCAAGGACGCCGATCTCGCCTACTGGTTCTCTGATGCAGTGCTGCACCCCAAGCCGCCGCCGGAGCCGCCAAAACCGAAACCGCCGATGACGCTGACCCAGATGCCGGCGGCGTGCAAGGCGGTGCTGCACGCGGCGGATGCGAAGCAGTAAGGCTCTCCGCCGTCGTCCTGGCGAAAGCCAGGAGGTGGATTCACACTCGAAGTGCAACAGTTGAGAGGAGAAGGCCTCTGCCGGGGTTCTGAAGTCAAGGCATTTGCGCGGGGTGTTGTTGTAGGTGGCAACGGACTGGCGGAAGCGCTTGGTTGGGAGCTTTTCGAGGTCGGTCTTTCGGGGGATGAAGCGGCGCAAGCGGCCGATGGCGTTCTCGATGCCGCCCTTTTGCCACGGCGCGTGGGGGTC
>NZ_AXAB01000052.1:0-71759 GCF_000472645.1 Bradyrhizobium sp. WSM2254
CAGATACCGATTGTAATACTTGCGGAACGTCTGCGAGCAGGTCCCGTGGTGCCGGTAGAAGTCGCCAACCCGCTTGAACAGCGGCGATCGCCCAGCCTTCACCGCCTCATACTCCGGAATCAGAAAACGCCACTTCTGCAGATAGTTGCGCTCAATCGTCCGGTCGTAGCTATTGTCGCGCATCGGATCCGTCCTCCAGCGGAGCGATCCAATCAGCGAATTAGTGAACATGCACAATTGCGAGCGCAGCGAAGCAATCCAGAAATGCATCTGCGGAGGGACTCTGGATTGCTTCGTCGCAAGAGCTCCTCGCAATGACGCGGGGAGGCAGTGGGGCCCAAACAAAAACCCCGGCCTCGCGGCCGGGGTTGGTATCCGTTCTCTCGTCGCAGTGCTTAGTCGCGCTGGCCGAGGAGCTGCAGAAGCAGCGTGAACAGGTTGATGAAGTTCAGGTACAGCGACAGCGCGCCGGTGATGGCCGCACGCTCTGCGATGTCACCGCCGGCCGAGGCGTAGCCGTAGATGTAGTCGTTCTTCAGCCGCTGGGTATCCCAGGCGGTGAGGCCCGCGAACACCAGCACGCCGACCACGGACACGATGAACTGCAGCATCGAGCTCGCCAGGAACAGGTTCACCAGGCTGGCGATGATGATGCCGATCAGGCCCATGAACAGGAACGAGCCCATCCCGGTCAGGTCACGCTTGGTGGTGTAGCCGTAGAGGCTGAGCGCACCGAAGGTCGCCGCGGTGATGAAGAACACCCGCACGATCGAGGTGTGCGTGAACACTAGGAAGATCGATGACAGCGAGATGCCCATCAGCGCCGAGAACACCCAGAACAGGATCTGGGCGGTCGAGGGAGCCAGACGGTTGATGCCTGCCGAGATCACGAACACCATGGCGAGCGGCGCGAGCATGAACAGCCACTTCAGGGGGCTGACGAACATCGCATAGCCGAACGGCGTCAGGAACAGCTTGCCGACGCGGACGGCTTCCGGGGTCGGAACGTCAGTCACGGCGGCCATGTAGACGCCGAGTGCGGCAAGGCCCGTGATGGCGAGGCCAATGCTCATGTAGTTGTAGATGCGCAGCATGTAGGCGCGCAGACCGGCGTCGACCGTCGCGGCGTCAACACGCCCGGCGGCCCTGCCGAATGGAGAAGCGTAGTTACGGTCTAGGTCCGACATGGTCGATTCCCGTTGGTTGGCCGGTCCGGCATGAGGGTCGCCATGCCGCCGGTTCGTCAAATTCTATCTCGGATACCGATGTCTGCCGACTAAATTTTGGCTAACAATCGGGGCTCCGAACCCATTCGATATGTGGGAAACTAACACATACGCTGCAACCTTCCACGCGCGGCTGAATGTCGCCCTTGGCGGCAATCCTGACGCGAACCTGACGAGCAGTCGTGGTTAACCGCGGGAATCGTGCGATTTCGCACCCGCGCGGCGTCCCGCTACCTTTTGTCACAAATTCCGCAACACCGTGGCGGGCTTTTTGTTCAACGCCAGGAGCGTGCCGGCGAGCCCGAGCCCGACGGTGACGACCAGGGCGGCCACGACCACGCCGGCTGCGCTGCCGGCCTGCCAGACGAAGCTGAGCGTCATCAGCCGCGTCACGATCATCCAGGCGGCGATGCTGCCGGCGATCACGCCGAAGACCGCGGTGGCGAGCCCGATCAGGAGGTATTCGAGCGCATAGGCGCCGAGCAGCCGCAGCCGCGTCGCGCCCAGCGTCTTCAGGATCACCGCATCGTAGACCCGGTGGCGATGGCCGGCGGCGAGCGCCCCGCCGAGCACCAGGATCGCCGAGATCAGGGTCACGGCGCTGGCGCCGCGGATCGCCAGCGCAAGATTGGTCACGACCGAGCCGACCGTCTCCATCACCTCGCGCACGCGCACGCTCGTCACCATCGGATAGGTGTCGGCGACCTGCTTGATGATCCTGCCGTCGCCTTCGGCGCTGCCGCCGGCTACGGTCAGCGTCGCGATGTGGGTGTGCGGCGCGCCCTTGAAGGCGTTCGGCGAGAACACCAGGACGAAATTGATGCCGAGGCCCTGCCAGTCGATGTTGCGCAGATTGCTGATCTTCGCCGGGATGTCGCGGCCGAGCACGTTGACCACGACCTCGTCGCCGAGCTTGAGGCCGAGCCCGTCTGCGATCTTCTTCTCCATCGAGACCAGCGGCGGGCCGGAATAGTCCGCGCTCCACCACTCGCCCTCGACCACCTTGGAGCCCTTCGGCAGCTCGGCGGTATAGGTGAGGCCGCGGTCGCTTTGCAGCACCCATTCGGAATCGGTCGTCGGCTTGAGCTCTTCGGCGCGGACGCCGCGTGCGGCGACGATGCGCCCGCGCAGCATCGGCACGTCCTCGACCTTGGCGCCGGGCGCGATCTGGCGCAGATAGCCGTCGAACTGCACCGCCTGCGTGCTCGGAATGTCGATGAAGAAGAACGACGGCGCCTGATCGGGCAGGGCCGCGAGGAACTGCCGGCGCAGATTGCCGTCGATCTGGGTGATGGTGACGAGCACGGCGAGCCCGAGGCCGAGCGAGAGCACGACCGAAGGCGTCAGCGCGCCCGGCCGGTGGATGTTGGCGATCGCGAGCCGCAGCATCGGCAGGCGCGTCCGCGGCAGCCGCCGCGCGATCGTCATCAGCAGGGCGGCGATGCCGCGCAGCAGCGCGAACACGACGACCGAGGACGCCACGAATACCGCAGCGATACGCTTGTCGAAGGACAGGCCGATCACGACCGCGACGAGCAGGGCGATCACGACGCCCATGAACGCGAGATAGCTCCAGCGCGGCCGGTGCCATTCGGAGCTGATGGTGTCGCGGAACAATGCGGCGACCGGCACGTCGTGCACCCGTCCGAGCGGCCACAGGCCGAAGGCGAGCGCGGTCAACAGGCCGTAGACGAAGGACAGCGCGAGCTCGTCGGCGTGCACCGCCGGCACCACCGGCAACGGCAACAGCTTGCCGAACAGCCCGACGATGGCGAAGGGCATGGCGGCGCCGAGCGCAAGCCCGATCACGGACCCGATCGCTGCCAGCAGGACGACCTGGGCGAGATAGATGCCGAACACGTCGCGGCCCGTGGCGCCGACGGCCTTGAACGCCGCGATCACCTCGAGCTTCCGGTCGATATGGCTCTTCACCGCGTTGGCGACGCCGACGCCGCCGACCAGCAGTGCGGCGAGGCCGACCAGGGTCAGGAACTGCGTGAAGCGGCTGATGTTGCGCTCGAGCTGCGGCGAGGCGTTGGAGCGGCTGCGGACTTCCCAGCCGGCCTGCGGCGCGGCGTTGCGCGCATCGGCGATGAAGGCGTCGGTAGCGCGCTCGTTGTTGGCGGCGTCAGGCAGCTTCACCCGGTAGACCCAGCGCACCAGGCTGCCGGGCTGGATCAGGCCTGTCGCCCGCAGGGCTGCCTCGCTGATCAGGAAGCGCGGGCCGAAGCCGATGCCGCCGGCGAGCTTGTCGGGCTCGGCTTCGACGGTGCTGCGGATCTGGAAGGTCGCCGCGCCGATGGTGACGCGGTCGCCGGTCTTGAGCGAGAGCCGCGCCAGCAGCGTCGGATCGGCCGCCGCGCCGAACGCACCGTCACGTTCTGCAAGGATGTCGGACATCGCAAGCGGCGGCACCAGCGTCAATTGGCCGAGCATCGGATAGGTGTCGTCGACTGCCTTCATCTCGACCAGCGCGAGCTTGCCCTCGGCCGAGCGCGCCATGCCGCGCAGGGTTGCGGCGGTCGAGACGGTGCCGCGCGAACGCAGGAAGGCGACTTCTTCAGGCTTGGCCTCGCGCTGGAACAGCACGAAGGAGACGTCGCCGCCGAGCAGCGTGCGGCCTTCGCGGGCGAGACCGTCGGAGAGACTCGCCGACACCGAGCCGACACCGGCGATCGCCATCACGCCGAGCGCGATGCAGGCAATGAAGACGTAGAAGCCGCGCAGGCCCCCGCGCAATTCGCGCAGCGCGTAGCGGAGCGACAATGCGGCGGCGTTGGGCCGTACGAATGGTTCGGCCGCGGTGCTCATGCCGGCGCAGACTGCGTGTCGATGCGCCCGGAGCGCAGGCGGATCACGCGATCGCAGCGATGCGCTAGCGAGGAATCGTGCGTGACCAGCACCAGGGTCATGCCGCGCTCGGCATGCTTGGTGAAGAGCAGGTCGACGATCTGTTTTCCGGTCGCCTCGTCGAGATTGCCGGTCGGCTCGTCGGCGACGAGGATGGCGGGATCGGGCGCCAGCGCGCGGGCGAGCGCGACGCGCTGCTGCTCGCCGCCGGAAAGCTGCGTCGGATAATGATGCAGGCGGTCGCCGAGCCCGACCGATTGCAGCTCCTGCGCCGCGCGTATTGCGGCGTCGGGATTGCCGGCAAGCTCGAGCGGCACGGCGACGTTCTCCAGCGCCGTCATGGTCGGGATCAGATGGAAGGACTGGAAGACGATGCCGACCTGGCGGCCGCGGAAGCGGGCGAGCGCGTCCTCGTCGAGGGCATTGAAAGGCGTGCCGTTCACCACCACCTCTCCGCTATCAGGACGCTCCAGCCCCGCCATCACCATCAGCAGCGTGGATTTGCCCGAGCCTGACGGGCCGATCAGGCCAATCGTCTCGCCCGAGGCGACCCGCAGGCTGATATCCTTGAGGATGTGAACGCGTGCCGCGCCCGTACCCAATGAGAGATTGACGTTGGAGATGGCGATGGTGTCCGGCGCGGTGCCGGCGAGCGAAGAGGATTCGATGCGAGTGTCCATGGTCCGGTCATATGGCAAGTCCGATAGCGCGGTCGAGAGGCGTTACGGAATGTTCATGCACATAGCCGTGTTGATGCTCGCCTTGATGACAATTGCGACAGCGGCGTCGGCACAGGCACAGCCGGCCGCCAAACCGATCAAGCTGGTGGTCCTCGGCGATTCCTTGAGCGCGGGCCTTGGCCTTCCGGCCCAGGAGGCGTTCCCCGCAAAACTTCAAAAAGCCTTGCAGGCCAAAGGCATAGCGATTGACATGACCAATGCCGGGGTGTCCGGCGACACCGCCTCCGGCGGCCGCGACCGGCTCGACTGGTCGGTGCCTGAGGGAACCGAGGGCGTGATCGTCGAGCTCGGCGCCAACGACGCGCTGCGCGGCATCGATCCTGACCTGGCGCGCACCGCGCTGACCGACATCGTCCAGCGGCTGAAGGCGCGCAAGATCGCGGTGATGCTGTGCGGCATGCTGGCGCCGCCGAATTACGGCGCCGATTATGCCGCGCGCTTCAATTCGATTTATCCGGATCTGGCGAAACAATTCGACGTGCCGCTCTATCCGTTCTTTCTCGACGGCGTTGCGGCCGACGCCAAGCTCAACCAGGCCGACGGCATCCATCCGACCTCGGCCGGCGTCGACATCATCGTCGGCAACATGCTGCCCACGGTGGAGGCATTCTTGCGCAACATAAGCGAGCAACGCCGTTGAAAAGCAGGCAACGCCAACCGTAATTCCCAGGGTTTTCCCGGGGTGGCCCGCGCGATGCTTCGCAGAGTCACACAACTGCGATAGGAATCAGGGTACCGGTGATTCGTCGCCGGCTCTAAAATTTGGATAAGGTCTGCTTCAAGGGACCGTACCCAAGCATCGGGAGTGCGAAACGATGCCGCGTTTGTTCACTGGTCTGGAAATTCCGGCCGAGATCGGCCAGACGCTTTCCAACTTGAGGGGCGGCCTTCCCGGCGCCCGCTGGATCGATCCCGAAAATTATCACGTCACCTTGCGCTTCATCGGCGATATCGACGGCGTCTCCGCCAACGAGATCGCCTCGATGCTGTTTCGCGTCGACCGCAAGCCGTTCGAGGTGAAGGTGCAGGGGCTGACGAGCTTCGGTGGCCGCAAGCCGCGCGCGGTGGTCGCCACCATCGCGCCGAGCAGGCCGCTGATGGAATTGCAGGCCGAGCTCGAACGCATGATGCAGCGGATCGGCCTTAATCCGGAGGGACGCAAGTTCATCCCGCATGTCACGCTGGCCCGGCTGCACGACGCATCCGACCGCGACGTCGCCGACTATCTGTCGCTGCGCGGCTACTTCCCGAGCAAGGCGTTCACGGCCGAACGCTTCGTGCTGTTCTCGTCGCGCGCCTCCACCGGCGGCGGGCCGTATGTGGTCGAGGACGCCTACGAGCTGTGTGCGTGACACAACTCTCGTGCCCCGGCCGCAGAGCCGGGGCCCAGCGTTCCGCAACGGCCGATATTTGGCGATGAACGAAATAGTGGGTCCCGGCTCCGCGCCGTAGCGTAGCGCGTCCGGGACACGAAAGCGCATACCTCGGGCACCAATTCACGGCTTGCAATTTCCGTCCGTCTCTGGCGGTAAAGGGCCATGCTCTCGACCCCCAGTTCCTCATTCCGCGAGGCCTACCAGGCCCAGATCGCCGACGGCGCGATCGAGCCCGATGCCGCGCAGGCCGAAGTCGCCGAAGCCTATGCGGCGCTCGACCAGCGGCTCGCGGCTTACAAGCCGCAGCGCAAGCAGGGCCTGCTCAGCCGTCTGTTCAGCAGCGACAAGGACGAGGCGCCGCGCGGGCTCTACATCCACGGCGAGGTCGGCCGCGGCAAGACCATGCTGATGGATCTGTTCTTCCAGCACGCCTCGGTCGAACACAAGCGGCGCGCGCATTTCCACGAATTCATGGCCGATGTGCACGAGCGCATCTACGACTATCGCCAGAGCATCGCGCGCGGCGAGATCGCCGACGGCGACGTCATCGCGCTGACCGCGAACGCGATCTTCGAGGAGAGCTGGCTGCTCTGCTTCGACGAATTCCACGTCACCGACATCGCGGACGCGATGATCCTGGGGCGCCTGTTCGCCAAATTGTTCGAGCTCGGCACCGTGGTGGTCGCAACCTCCAACGTCGCGCCCGACGATCTCTACAAGGGCGGCCTCAACCGTTCGCTGTTCCTGCCCTTCATCAAGCAGATCACCGATCACATGGACGTCGCGCGGCTCGATGCGCGCACAGATTTCCGGCTGGAGAAGCTTCAGGGCGTGCCGATGTGGCTGACGCCGGCGGACGGCGATGCGGATGCCGCGCTCGACCGCGCCTGGTCGCGGATGAGCGGCGGCGCCAAATGCAAGTCGCGGGATATTTCGATCAAGGGCCGCATCCTGCACGTGCCGTGCTCGGCCCATGGCGTGGCGCGGTTCTCGTTCGCCGATCTCTGCGAGAAGCCGCTCGGCGCATCGGATTACCTCAGGCTCGCGCACGACTATCACACCATCCTGGTCGACCATATTCCAGTGATGGACCTCTCCCAGCGCAACGCCGCCAAGCGCTTCATCACGCTGATCGATACGCTCTATGACAATGCCGTGAAGCTGATGGCCTCGGCCGACGCCAACCCGATCTCGCTGTACCTCGCCGACGAGGGCAACGAGGCCAACGAGTTCAAGCGGACCGCCTCGCGCCTGATCGAAATGAGCTCGGAATCCTATCTGGCGCTGGCTCACGGCCGCAAGGATTCCACCGCCAGCGGCTCCACCAAGGGCCTGGTGGAGACTTAAGTCCTATGCGGCCGTCATTCCGGGGCGTCGCGAAGCGACGAGCCCGGAATCTATTCATCAGCGTGTTCTGCCGCCCGATGGATTCCCGGCTCGCGACTTTCGTCGCGCCCCGGAATGACGGGGCCGCGTGCCCGAGGCATCGGCAAGCCCGACAATTGGGCATCCACCGACTTGAACGGGCGAGGCGAAAGGGATAACCACCCTCTCAGTTTTCCCTCCTTACGTGTCTAAAGGACAGGTTCACATGGCGCGCGACAAGATTGCTTTGATTGGCTCCGGTCAGATCGGCGGAACGCTGGCTCACCTCATCGGCCTGAAAGAACTGGGCGACGTCGTGATGTTCGACATCGCCGAGGGCGTGCCGCAGGGCAAGGCGCTCGACATTGCGCAGTCCTCGCCGGTCGACGGCTTTGACGCGCACTACACCGGCGCGAACTCCTACGAGGCACTCGACAACGCCAAGGTCTGCATCGTCACCGCCGGCGTGCCGCGCAAGCCCGGCATGAGCCGCGACGATCTCCTCTCCATCAACCTCAAGGTCATGGAGCAGGTCGGCGCCGGCATCAAGAAGTACGCTCCCGACGCTTTCGTCATCTGCATCACCAACCCGCTCGACGCGATGGTCTGGGCGCTGCAGAAGGCCTCGGGCCTGCCGCACAAGAAGGTCGTCGGCATGGCCGGCGTGCTGGATTCGGCGCGCTTCCGCTACTTCCTGGCCGACGAGTTCAACGTGTCCGTTGAAGATGTCACCGCCTTCGTGCTCGGCGGTCATGGCGACACCATGGTGCCGCTGGTGAAGTACTCCACCGTCGCCGGCATCCCGCTGCCCGACCTCGTCAAGATGGGCTGGACCTCGCAGGCGCGCCTCGACGAGATCGTCGACCGCACCCGCAACGGCGGCGCCGAGATCGTCAACCTGCTCAAGACCGGTTCGGCCTTCTATGCCCCGGCTGCATCCGCGATCGCGATGGCCGAGAGCTATCTGCGCGACAAGAAGCGCGTGCTGCCCTCGGCCGCGTACCTGAACGGCGAATATGGCGTGAAGGACATGTATGTCGGCGTGCCCGTCGTGATCGGCTCCAAGGGCGTCGAGCGCGTCGTCGAGATCGAGCTCGCCGGCAAGGACCGCGAAGCCTTCGACAAGTCGGTCGGCGCGGTGCAGGGCCTGGTCGACGCCTGCAAGAAGATCGCCCCCGATCTTCTCGGCCGCTAAGGCAAGACAATTCCCGCCGAAGATCGAAACCCGGTCTTCGGCGGTTTCACTTCCGGACCCCGACTGCAACCCTTGTTGAAGGCTTGGCGGGTTCCGGCTCAGCAGTCCAGAGATCGATGTCAAAGAATCCGGGTTGCAGTTCCTGTGGTATATGGTATGCCAGCCACAAGACTGAGGTGGGCCTACGAGGTCACCGCCCGCGGGTTCAGGGAGCGACCATATGAATATCCATGAATATCAGGCCAAAGCGCTGCTGGGTGAGTTCGGCGTGCCGATCTCAAAGGGCGTCCCGGTCCTCAAGGCCGCAGACGCGGAAGCCGCCGCCAAGGCGCTGCCGGGCCCGGTCTATGTGGTGAAGAGCCAGATCCACGCCGGTGGCCGCGGCAAGGGCAAGTTCAAGGAAGCCTCCGCCGGCGACAAGGGCGGCGTCCGCATCGCCAAGTCGGCCGCCGAGGTCACTGAATTCGCCAAGCAGATGCTCGGTGCCACGCTGGTGACGATCCAGACCGGCCCGGCCGGCAAGCAGGTCAACCGCCTCTACATCGAGGACGGCTCCGACATCGACAAGGAGTTCTACCTTTCGCTCCTGGTCGACCGCGAGACCTCGCGCGTCTCCTTCGTTGTCTCGACCGAAGGCGGCGTCAACATCGAGGACGTCGCGCACAACACGCCCGAGAAGATCGTCACCTTCTCGGTCGATCCCGCGACCGGCATCATGGGCCATCACGGCCGCACCGTCGCCAACGCGCTCAAACTCTCCGGCGATCTTGCCAAGCAGGCCGAGAAGCTCACCGCGCAGCTCTACGCGGCGTTCGTCGCCAAGGACATGTCGATGCTGGAGATCAACCCGCTGGTCGTGACCAAGCAGGGTCAGCTCCGCGTGCTCGACGCCAAGGTGTCGTTCGACGACAATGCGCTGTTCCGTCATCCCGAGGTGCTCGCGCTGCGCGACGAGACCGAAGAAGACGCCAAGGAAATCGAGGCGTCCAAGTACGACCTCAACTACGTCACCCTCGACGGCAACATCGGCTGCATGGTCAACGGCGCCGGTCTCGCCATGGCGACGATGGACATCATCAAGCTCTACGGCATGGCGCCGGCGAACTTCCTCGACGTCGGCGGCAGCGCCAGCAAGGAGAAGGTCGCGGCCGCCTTCAAGATCATCACCGCCGATCCCAACGTGAAGGGCATCCTGGTCAACATCTTCGGCGGCATCATGAAGTGCGACGTGATCGCCGAGGGCGTCACGGCTGCCGTGCGCGAGGTCGGCCTCAGCGTGCCGCTGGTGGTTCGCCTCGAAGGCACCAATGTCGAGCTGGGCAAGAAGATCATCCGTGAATCCGGTCTGAACGTGGTGCCGGCCGACAATCTCGACGACGCCGCGCAGAAGATCGTGAAGGCCGTCAAGGGAGGCTAAGGCCATGGCCCAAGACCATCTCGCCGCATCATCTCCGCTTGCAGAGCACACGCGCCTCGCCGCGTTCGCCGGCGAATGGGATGGCGAAGAGGTGGTCTTCCCGTCGCGCTGGAATGCGGGCGGGCCGGCCACCTCGCATGTCGTCGCGCGCATGGACCTGAACGGGTTCTACCTGATCCAGGACGCAATCCAGATGCGCGACGGCAAGCAGATCTTCGCCACCCACGGCCTCTTCACCTACGACCGCGACGACCGGACCTACAAATTGTTCTGGTACGACTCGCTCGGCTACACGCCGCCCTCGCCCGCCTCCGGCGGGTGGGTCGGCAAGACCCTGACGCTGGTGCGCGGCTCGCTCCGCGGCAACGCGCGCCACGTCTACGAGATCATCGACGACAATTCCTACTCGTTGAAGATTCAGTTCTCGCCGGATGCGGAAGGCTGGGCCGACGTGCTCACCGGCGTCTACCGCCGCATCCACTGACCTCTCACTCGTTAGTTTCGCGAAAGCAGACCTCATGTCCATCCTGATCGACAAGAACACCAAGGTCATCTGCCAGGGCTTCACCGGCAAGAACGGCACCTTCCACTCGGAGGCCGCGCTTGCCTACGGCACCAAGATGGTCGGCGGCACTTCGCCGGGCAAAGGCGGCTCGACGCATCTGGGTCTGCCGGTGTTCGACACCGTGCGCGAGGCGCGTGAGAAGACCGGTGCGGATGCGTCGGTGATCTACGTGCCGCCGCCGGGTGCGGCCGATGCGATCTGCGAAGCCATCGACGCCGAGATCCCGCTGATCGTCTGCATCACCGAAGGCATTCCTGTGATCGACATGGTCCGCGTGAAGCGCTCGCTGGCCGGTTCCAAGTCGCGCCTGATCGGGCCGAACTGCCCGGGCGTCATGACCGCCGGCGAATGCAAGATCGGCATCATGCCGGCCAACATCTTCAAGACCGGCAGCGTCGGCATCGTCTCCCGCTCCGGCACGCTGACCTATGAAGCCGTGTTCCAGACCTCGCAGGAAGGCCTCGGCCAGACCACCGCGGTCGGCATCGGCGGCGACCCGGTCAAGGGAACCGAGTTCATCGACGTGCTGGAAATGCTGCTCGCCGACCCCAAGACGGAATCGATCATCATGATCGGCGAGATCGGCGGTTCCGCCGAGGAGGACGCCGCCCAGTTCCTCAAGGACGAGGCCAAGCGCGGCCGCAAGAAGCCGATGGTCGGCTTCATCGCCGGTGTCACCGCCCCTCCCGGCCGCCGCATGGGCCACGCCGGCGCGATCATTTCGGGCGGCAAGGGCGACGCCGGTTCCAAGACCGACGCGATGAAATCGGCAGGGATTACAGTGTCGCCGTCTCCCGCGCGCCTCGGGCACACGCTTGCCGAAAAGTTGAAAGGCTAATTCACTTCTTCGTACTTTTCCGGGCGAAGTTTCGCAGCAAATAGGGTAAATGGTGCCAATCGCGCTGGGCCTCTGCCGGGGAGCCCAGCGCCAGCGCCGTTTGTTATGCGCGAACCGAAATCGCCAGGAACTCAAGTATGTCTCGCCAAGACGCGAACGCAGCCTTTGCCCTCTCCTCCTTTTTGCAGGGCACCAACGCCACCTACATCGACGAAATCTACGCCCGCTACGAAAAGGACCCATCCTCGGTCGACGCCGAATGGCAGGAGTTCTTCAAGAGCCTGAAGGACCAGCCGGACGACGTCCGCAAGAATGCCGAAGGCCCGTCCTGGGAGCGTGCCAACTGGCCGCTGACGCCGCAGGACGACCTGACCTCCGCCCTCGACGGCAATTGGGCCGAGGTCGAGAAGGCGGTCGGCACCAAGATCGCCGCCAAGGCGCAGGCCAAGGGTGTCGAGATCTCCTCCGCCGACGTGCTTCAGGCGACGCGCGACTCGGTCCGCGCGCTGATGCTGATCCGCTCCTACCGCATGCGCGGCCACTTCCACGCCAAGCTCGATCCGCTCGGCATCGAAGCTCAGCGCAACCGCGAAGAGCTCGATCCGCGCACCTACGGCTTCAGTGAAGCCGATTTCGACCGCAAGATCTTCCTCGATCACGTGCTGGGCCTCGAATACGCCAACTTGCGCGAGATCACCGCGATCTGCGAGCGCACCTACTGCCAGACGCTCGGCGTCGAGTTCATGCACATCAGCAATGCTGCGCAGAAGGCCTGGATCCAGGAGCGCATCGAGGGGCCGGACAAGGAGATCTCCTTCACCCGCGAAGGTCGCCGCGCCATCCTGATGAAGCTGGTCGAAGCCGAAGGCTTTGAAAAATTCTGCGACACCAAGTTCACCGGCACCAAGCGTTTCGGCCTCGACGGCGGCGAGTCGCTGATCCCCGCGCTGGAGCAGATCATCAAGCGCGGCGGCAATCTCGGCGTGAAGGAAGTCGTGCTCGGCATGCCGCATCGCGGCCGCCTCAACGTGCTGACGCAGGTGATGGGCAAGGCCCACCGCGCTCTGTTCCACGAATTCAAGGGCGGTTCGGCCAATCCGGATGCGGTCGAAGGCTCGGGCGACGTCAAGTATCATCTCGGCGCGTCCTCGGACCGCGAGTTCGACGGCAACCGCATCCATCTGTCGCTGACCGCCAACCCCTCGCATCTCGAGATCGTCGATCCCGTCGTGCTCGGCAAGGTCCGCGCCAAGCAGGACCAGCATGGTGACCCGCCGGACCAGCGCATCTCGGTGATGCCGCTTTTGATGCACGGCGACGCCGCATTCGCCGGCCAGGGCGTGGTCGCGGAATGCTTCGGTCTTTCCGACCTGAAGGGCTACCGCACCGGCGGCTCCGTCCACTTCATCGTCAACAACCAGATCGGCTTCACCACCTATCCGCGTTACTCGCGCTCCTCGCCCTATCCGTCGGATGTGGCGAAGATGATCGACGCGCCGATCTTCCACGTGAACGGCGACGATCCGGAAGCCGTGGTGTTCGCGGCCAAGGTCGCGACCGAATTCCGGCAGAAGTTCCACAAGCCGGTCGTCATCGACATGTGGTGCTATCGCCGCTACGGCCACAACGAGGGCGATGAGCCGGCGTTCACCCAGCCGGTCATGTACAAGCGGATCGCGGCCCATCCGTCGACGCTGTCGCTCTATGCCAAGCGCCTGATCGCCGAGGGCGTGGTCACCGAGGGCGAGGTCGACAAGCTGAAGGCCGACTGGCGCTCGCGGCTCGATGCCGAGTTCGAGGCCGGCACCTCCTACAAGCCGAACAAGGCCGACTGGCTCGACGGCAAGTGGGCCGGCTTCAAGATCGCCGACCAGGAAGAGGATGCGCGGCGCGGCGTCACCGGCGTCGACATCACCGCGCTGAAGGATATCGGCCGAAAGATCACCAAGGTGCCGGACGGCTTCCGCGTCCACCGCACCATCCAGCGTTTCCTCGACAACCGCGCCAAGGCGATCGACACCGGCGCGGGCATCGACTGGGCGACCGGCGAGGCGCTGGCGTTCTGCTCGCTGCTCAACGAGAACCACCATGTCCGCCTGTCCGGACAGGATTCGGAGCGCGGCACCTTCTCGCAGCGCCACTCGGTGCTGATCGACCAGGAGGACGAGAGCCGCTACACGCCGTTCAACCATCTCGGCCACGAGCAGGGCCATTACGAGGTCATCAACTCGCTGCTGTCGGAAGAAGCGGTGCTCGGCTTCGAATACGGCTACTCGCTCGCCGAGCCGAACACGCTGACCCTGTGGGAAGCGCAGTTCGGCGACTTCGCCAACGGCGCGCAGGTCGTGTTCGACCAGTTCATCTCCTCGGGCGAGCGCAAATGGCTGCGCATGTCCGGCCTCGTCTGCCTGCTGCCGCACGGCTATGAGGGCCAGGGACCGGAGCACTCCTCGGCGCGTCTCGAGCGTTATCTCCAGATGTCCGCCGAAGACAACATGCAGGTGGTCTATCCGACCACGCCGGCGAACTACTTCCACGTGCTGCGCCGCCAGCTGCATCGCGAGATCCGCAAGCCGCTGATCGTGATGACGCCGAAGTCGCTGCTGCGCCACAAGCGGGCGGTGTCGCGTCTCGAGGAGCTCGCGAAGGGAACGACCTTCCACCGCATCCTGTACGATGACGCCCAGATGCTGCCGAACGAGGCGATCAAGCTCGTCCCCGACGAGAAGGTCCGCCGCATCGTGCTCTGCTCCGGCAAGGTCTATTACGACCTCTACGAGGAGCGCGAGAAGCGCGGCATCGACGACATCTACCTGATGCGCGTCGAGCAGCTCTATCCGGTGCCGCTGAAGGCGCTGGTGGCCGAGCTGTCGCGCTTCAAGAAGGCCGAGATGGTGTGGTGCCAGGAAGAGCCCCGCAACATGGGTGCCTGGCACTTCATCGAGCCCTATCTGGAATGGGTGCTGAACCAGGTGAACGGCGTGAGCCGGCGTCCGCGTTATGTCGGCCGCGCCGCTTCCGCCGCGACCGCCACGGGTCTGATGTCCAAGCATCAGGCTCAGCTGAAGGCGTTCCTGGACGAAGCACTGAGCTAACCGAAATTCCAATTGTCATGCCCCGCGAAGGCGGGGCATCCAGTACGCCGCGGCGTCCGTTTGATCCATGATCGTCACGGTGTACTGGATCGTCCGCCTGCGCGGACGATGACGGCCAAAAACGATTAAGGAAAAGACCATGACTGAAATTCGTGTGCCGACGCTCGGCGAATCCGTCACCGAGGCCACCATCGGCCGCTGGTTCAAGAAGGCCGGCGACCCCGTCGCCGTCGATGAGCCCTTGGTGGAGCTCGAGACCGACAAGGTCACCATCGAAGTCCCGGCGCCCTCCGCCGGCACGCTGAGCGAGATCATCGCCGCTGACGGCGCGACCGTCGCTGTCGGCGCGCTGCTCGGCCAGATCACCGAAGGCGCCGCTGGCGCGGCCAAGCCGGCCGCTGCTCCCGCCAAGCCCGCTGCCGCTCCCGCCGCCGCGGCTGCTGCCGCATCGGCTCCGTCCGCGAAGGCCCCGCCGGCCGACGCGCCGCTCGCCCCGTCGGTGCGCAAGCTCTCGGCCGAGACCGGCATCGACGCTTCGACCGTTCCGGGCTCCGGCAAGGACGGCCGCGTCACCAAGGGCGACATGCTCGCCGCGATCGAGCGCGCCGCCTCCGCGCCGACCCCGGTCAACCAGCCCGCTGCCGCCGTTCAGGTGCGCGCGCCGTCGCCGGCCGATGACGCCGCCCGCGAAGAGCGCTTCAAGATGACCCGGCTGCGCCAGACCATCGCGCGTCGTCTGAAGGACGTGCAGAACACCGCGGCCATGCTCACGACCTTCAACGAGGTCGACATGACCAACGTCATGGCGCTGCGCGCGCACTACAAGGACGCGTTCGAGAAGAAGCATGGCTCGAAGCTCGGCTTCATGGGCTTCTTCACCAAGGCGGTCGTGCAGGCCCTGAAGGACATCCCGGCGGTCAACGCCGAGATCGACGGCACCGACCTGATCTACAAGAACTACTATCACATCGGCGTCGCCGTCGGCACCGACAAGGGCCTCGTCGTGCCCGTCGTGCGCGACTGCGACCACAAGTCGATCGCCGACATCGAGAAGGGCATCGCCGATTTCGGCCGCCGCGCCCGTGATGGCCAGCTCAAGATCGACGAGATGCAGGGCGGCACCTTCACCATCACCAATGGCGGCATCTACGGCTCGCTGATGTCGACCCCGATCCTGAACGCGCCGCAGTCCGGCATCCTCGGCATGCACAAGATCCAGGAGCGGCCGATGGTCGTCGGCGGCAAGATCGAGGTCCGCCCGATGATGTATCTGGCGCTGTCCTACGATCACCGCGTCATCGACGGCAAGGAAGCCGTCACCTTCCTGGTTCGCGTCAAGGAGAGCCTGGAGGATCCGGCGCGGCTGGTGCTCGATCTCTGATCGCTGATGCTCTGCGAGCGCCGTCGCCCTCTCGCGCGACGGCGCGTGTCGAACCATGGAGGGGCGCGTGACGGATAAAGTCGTTGTCATCACCGGCGGCAGCCGCGGCATCGGGCGGGCGACCGCACTTGCGGCGGCCGCACGCGGCTTCCGTGTCGTCGTCGGCTACGCCAGCAACAAGCAGGCTGCGGACGAAGTCGTCGCGCAGATCGCTGCCAGCAACGGCAAGGCCATCGCGGTGAAATGCGATGTCGCCGAGGAAAGCGACATCATCGAACTGTTCAAGCAAGCGGACAAGTTCGGCGCGCTCGGTGCCCTCGTCAACAATGGCGGCATCGTCGGCAAGAGCGGCGTCCGCGTCGACGAGATGACGGCCGAGCGCATCCAGCGCGTGATGGCGGTCAACGTCACCGGCTCCATCCTCTGCGCGCGCGAGGCGGTGAAGCGGATGTCGACCAAGCATGGCGGCAAGGGCGGCGTCATCGTCAATCTGTCGTCGGTCGCAGCCCGCCTCGGCGCACCCAACACCTATGTCGATTATGCCGCGTCCAAGGGCGCGATCGATTCCTTCACCGTCGGCCTCGGCTATGAGGTTGCGGGCGAAGGCATTCGCGTTGCCGCGATCCGGCCCGGCCTGATCGACACCGAAATCCACGCTGCCGGCGGCGAGCCCGACCGCGCCCATCGCCTGGCCCATATGGTGCCGATGAAGCGCGTCGGCACCGCCGAGGAAATCGCCAATGCCATCGTCTGGCTGATGTCGGACGATGCCTCCTACGTCACCTCGGCCATTCTCGATGTGTCCGGCGGACGCTGACACATCTTTCCACGCTAAACTCACGGGACTTTCTCTCATGGCTACCTACGATCTCGTCGTCATCGGCACCGGACCGGGCGGTTATGTCTGCGCGGTGCGCGCCAGCCAGCTCGGCATGAAAGTCGCCGTGGTCGAAAAGAACGCAACGCTCGGCGGCACCTGCCTCAATGTCGGCTGCATGCCCTCGAAGGCGCTGCTGCACGCCTCCGAAATGTTCGAGGAGGCCGTGCATTCCTTCGCCAAGATGGGCGTGTCCGTCTCCACGCCGAAGCTCGAATTGCCTGCGATGATGAACTTCAAGCAGCAGGGCATCGACGGCAACGTCAAGGGCGTCGAGTTCTTGATGAAGAAGAACAAGGTCGATGTGCTCAAGGGCACCGGCAAGATCCTGGGCACCGGCAAGGTCGAAGTCTCCGCCGACGGCAAGTCGCAGGTGATCGAGACCAAGAACATCGTGATCGCCACCGGCTCGGACATCGCGCGTCTCAAGGGCATCGAGATCGACGAGAAGCGCATCGTGTCCTCGACCGGCGCGCTGTCGCTGGACAAGGTCCCCGGCAAGCTGCTGATCGTCGGTGCCGGCGTGATCGGCCTCGAGCTCGGCTCGGTGTGGAAGCGGCTCGGCGCCGAGGTCGTCGTCGTCGAATTCCTGGATCGCATCCTGCCCGGCATGGACGGCGAGATCGCCAAGCAATTCCAGCGCATGCTGGAAAAGCAGGGCTTTGCATTCAAGCTCGGTGCCAAGGTCACCGCAGTCGACACCTCAGGCAAGACGCTGAAGGCGACGATCGAGCCCGCGGCCGGCGGTGCTGCGGAGACGCTGGAAGCCGACGTCGTGCTCGTCTGCATCGGCCGCGTGCCCTACACCGATGGGCTCGGCCTGAAGGAGGCCGGCGTTGCGCTCGACAATCGCGGCCGCGTGCAGATCGATCCGCATTTCGCCACCAGCCTCAATGGCGTCTACGCCATCGGCGACGTCGTCGCCGGTCCGATGCTCGCGCACAAGGCCGAGGACGAAGGCGTTGCGGTTGCGGAGATCATCGCAGGGCAGGCCGGCCACGTGAACTACGACGTTATCCCAGGCGTCGTGTATACCACGCCGGAAGTCTCCGCCGTCGGCAAGACCGAGGAGGAACTGAAGCAGGCGGGCGTGACTTATACTGTCGGGAAGTTTCCCTTTACCGCCAACGGCCGCTCCAAGGTCAACCAGACCACCGATGGCTTTGTGAAGATTCTCGCAGATGCGAAGACCGATCGCGTGCTCGGCGTGCACATTATCGGCCGCGAAGCCGGGGAAATGATCCATGAAGCGTGCGTTCTCATGGAGTTTGGCGGCAGTGCGGAGGATCTCGCACGCACCTGCCACGCGCATCCGACCCGCTCGGAGGCCATCAAGGAAGCCGCGCTTGCAGTCGGCAAGCGGGCCATCCATATGTAGGCCACGCCCCGAGTCTGTTCGGGCGGGACAACACATGCTGCGCCGCCTTCTTCAACCGGTCTGGGTCCTGCTGGCGATCATCTTTCTGATCGAAGCCTGGCTGTGGGACCACCTCGAACCGATCGTCGCGCGGGTTGTCGCAGCGATTCCGCTCGCGCGCTTCAAGCAATGGCTGACGGAGCGTGTCGATGCGCTGCCACCGGCCTTGACGCTGATCGTGTTCGCGGTTCCGATCATTCCGCTGTTTCCGCTCAAGCTGGTCGGCCTGTACCTGCTCACGCATGAATACTGGCTGACCGGCGTATCCACGTTTCTGTTCGCAAAGTTGCTCGGCGTCGGCGTCACCGCCTTCGTATTCGACGTGACGCGCGACAAGCTCATGGAGATGCACTGGTTCGAGCGGCTCTACGATCTCGTCATGAAGCTGCGCGCCAAGGCGCATGAGCTCGTCGACCCCGTCAAGCAGCGCATCAAGGAGATCATCGGCGGCAACGGCGAAGGCTGGTCCTCCCGCACCCTCCGCCTGATCCAGCGCTTCCGCAAGAGCGTGCACCAGGCGCGCTGAGCGCGCATTCAGCTGTCGAGCCAGAGCTCGCGCCAATTCTCAGGTGTCGTCCCGGCGAAGGCCGGGACCCATAACCCCAGGGAGTAGTTTGGCGAAGATTCGTCGTTCGGTACTCCGACCATCCGCAATCGATAAATCACGCGGTATGGGTCCCGGCCTTCGCCGGGACGACGGCGGAGTAAGCCGTCCCATCGCCCCTAATGCAAATGCAGCAGATGCGGCCACCACAGGCCGAGTGCTGTCATGATGAGGCCGGCCAGCGTCAGGATGCCGCCGACATAGGCCAGCGCGATCATGCCGGTGATGATGGTGGCCGAGGCCAGCACGATGCCGATCTGGAAGGCGGCGGACGCCAGCTCGAAGTGATGGTATTTCGCGGTCGCCTCGTCGCGCTCGTGCTCGGCGTGCTTGGCCTTCTCGGCGAGCTGCTCGGTGCCTTCGCCGGTCTCGGGCTCGGAGCGGTAGCGCTGCGCGGTCTTGGTCCAGTCGTCGACCTGCTTCTGCACCGTCGCCTTCATGGCGTCGTCGGTGGTGCCGGCGAGCGCGAGCTTGCCCTGGTCGGCCGCGGTCAGCACCACGGTGCGGCGGATGCTCTTGGCCTGGAAGAACGCCCAGAGATTGGCGGCCTCGACGTTCTTGCTGATCGCTTCGGTCTGGGCGCCCTTGCCGAGCGTCTCCGAGATCGCCAGGAACAGCGCCAGCACGGCGATCAGAAGTGCGATCTTCTTGTTCGAGCCGGACGCGTGTTCGGCGTGCTCGGCATGCTCCATGCTTTCATGTGCGCTCATAAAATTCCTCCTGCCTTGGTTCCCCACGATTGACCGAACCGCGGGCGCCGCGCAAGAGGCAAGGAAGTTATGACGTCAGTGTGTCAGCGCCGCGGATGCGCGCTGGCATAGACTTCCAGCAGCCGCTCGGAATCGATGCCGGTGTAGACCTGCGTGGTCGAGAGCGAGGAATGGCCGAGCAATTCCTGGATCGCGCGCAAATCGCCGCCGCGCGACAATAGATGCGTGGCGAAGGAATGGCGCAGCGCATGCGGCGTGGCGCTGTCGGGCAGGCCGAGCGCGCCGCGCAGCCGCTCCATCGCGAGCTGGATGATGCGTGGGCTCAAGGGACCGCCGCGCGCGCCGACGAAGATCGGTCCTTCCGCCGGCAGCGGATACGGGCACATCGCAACATATTCCTGCACCAGCGCGAGCACGTTCTGGAGCACCGGCACCATGCGGGTCTTGTTGCCTTTGCCTGTCACGATGAGCACGTCGCCTTCGCCCGGCTTCGGCACCTCGCGGCGCTTGAGGCCGAGCGCTTCGGAGATGCGCAGGCCGGAGCCATACAGCAGCGCCATCACCGCGGCATCGCGCGCCAGAATCCAGGTCTCGCGGTCCTCACCGGCGCGCTCGTCGGCGTCCGCAAGACGCTTGGCCGACGCCATCGGCAGCGGTTTTGGCAGGCTCTTGGCGACCTTCGGCGCGCGGATCGCCGACAATGCGCCGACCTTGCCCTTGCCCTCGCGTTCGAGGAAGCGGCCGAACGAGCGCAGGCCCGCCAGCGCGCGCATCAGCGAGCGGCCGGCAATATCGTCCGCCCGGCGCATCGCCATGAAGGCGCGTACGTCGGTGGCTTCCAGCGCCGCGAAGCGCTTGAGCGTGACGCGCTCGCCCCAATGATTGCTGAGGAAATCCAGGCACTGCCGCAAGTCGCGGCCATAGGCCTCCAGCGTCTTCGGCGACAGCCGCCGCTCGGCGCCGAGATGCGACAGCCAGCGCGTCATCTCCTGCGCGATCGAGGGATCGGCGCTGGCGAGCTCGATGGGTGGGGCGGCCGCTTTGCTCATGCGCTCTGGACGTGGTGATTCCGCACAGTATATCGCATCACACTCGTTTATCGTTCGCTAAGGCCGCCTCACGGCGCTAGCCTTGAGGCCCCCGGGTTCCGATTCTCAGTTCATGGACCACACCTCCCGCAGCAGCACCGCCTCCGCCAACGCGACCCGCATGGTCGACGTGCTGGTGCCGGTCGCGCTCGACCAGACCTATTCCTACAAGGTGCCGCGCGGGATGGAGCTGAAGGCCGGCGATCTCGTCGGCGTGCCGCTGGGGCCCCGCGAGGTGCTCGCCGTGGTCTGGGCCGAGAACGCCAATCCCGATCCGCGACTGCACAACCGCCTCAAGGAGGTCAACGAGAAGCTCGACCTCCCGCCACTGAAGCCCGAGCTGCGTTCGGTCGTCGACTGGGTTGCCAATTACACGCTGAGCCCGCGCGGCATGGTGCTGCGCATGTGCCTGCGGATGGGCGAGAATCTCGGCCCCGAGCGGGTGCGCCCCGGCGTGCGCCTGGTCGGCGATCCCCCCAGGCGGCTGACGCCGGCGCGGCAACGCGTAATCGAGGTGTTGTCGGACCGGCTGCTGCACGGCAAGTCGGAGGCGGCCAAGGAGGCGGGCGTCTCGGCCGGCGTGATCGACGGCCTCGTCGACGAAGGCACACTCACGGTCGAGCCGATGCCGCCGCCTCCGCCGCCACCGGCCCCCGATCCGGATTTCGGTCGGCCGGATTTCACACCGCTCCAGCGCACCGCCGTCGATACGATGCGGGCGCTCGCGGCCAACGGCACCTTCCACGTCGCGCTGCTCGACGGCGTCACCGGGTCGGGCAA
Source organism: Bradyrhizobium sp. WSM2254 (assembly GCF_000472645.1). Taxonomy (NCBI): domain Bacteria; kingdom Pseudomonadati; phylum Pseudomonadota; class Alphaproteobacteria; order Hyphomicrobiales; family Nitrobacteraceae; genus Bradyrhizobium; species Bradyrhizobium sp. WSM2254. Next base: position 21,525 of record NZ_AXAB01000052.1, read on the forward strand.
GACCGAGGTCTATTTCGAGGCCGTGGCGGAGGCGATCCGCCGCGGCAGGCAGTCGCTGATCCTGATGCCGGAGATCGCGCTCACCGGCCAGTTCCTCGACCGCTTCGCGCAGCGTTTTGGCGTGCGGCCGATCGAATGGCACTCCGAGCTCACCCCGCGCACCCGCGCGCGCAACTGGGCGGCGATCTCCGAAGGCTCAGCGCCGGTCGTGGTCGGCGCGCGCTCGGCGCTGTTTCTGCCTTACGCCAATCTCGGCCTCATCGTCGTCGATGAAGAGCACGACCAGGCCTACAAGCAGGACGAGGGCGTGCATTACCACGCCCGCGACATGGCGGTGGTGCGCGCGCATATCGCAAAAATTCCCATCGTGCTGGCCTCCGCGACGCCGTCGGTCGAATCCGAGGTCAATGCGCGCAAGAACCGCTATCAGCGCATCGCGCTGCCCTCGCGCTTCGGCGGCCAGCACATGCCGCATATCGAGGCGATCGACATGCGCCGCGAGCCGCCGGCGCGCGGCCGTTTCATCTCGCCGCGCTTGGCCTCCGAGATCAGGACCGCGATCGAGAAGCGCGAGCAGGCGCTCTTGTTCCTCAATCGCCGCGGCTATGCGCCGCTGACCTTGTGCCGTGCCTGCGGCCACCGCTTCGCCTGCACCATCTGCGATGCCTGGCTGGTCGATCATCGCTTCCGCCAGCGCCTGGTCTGTCACCATTGCGGCTTCTCGATGCCGCGCCCGCATATCTGTCCGAACTGTTCGGCGGAGGAATCGCTGGTCGCGGTCGGCCCCGGCGTCGAGCGCCTGCAGGAAGAAGCGGCGGCGCTGTTTCCGGAGGCGCGCACCATGGTGCTGTCGAGCGATCTCATCACCTCGATCGAGACCATGCGCTCCGAGCTTGCCGAGATCGCCGAGGGCCGCGTCGACATCATCATCGGCACGCAGCTCGTCGCCAAGGGGCACAATTTCCCGCGGCTCAATCTGGTCGGCGTCGTCGATGCGGATCTCGGCCTGTCCAATGGCGATCCGCGCGCGTCGGAACGCACCTGGCAGCTGCTCAACCAGGTGATCGGCCGCGCTGGCCGCGAGCAGGGCCGCGGCGTCGGCTATCTCCAGACCCACCAGCCCGATCATCCCGTGATGAAGGCGCTGATCGCCTGCGACCGCGAGGCCTTCTACGACAGCGAGATCGATCTGCGCGAGCGCACGCTCTATCCACCGTTCGGCCGGCTCGCGAGCCTGATCATCTCGGCCGGCGACCGTCCGAGCGCGGAAGGCTTTGGCCGCCGCCTCGTCGCACTCGCGCCGCGCGACGAGCGCGTGGTGGTGCTGGGCCCGGCGGAAGCGCCGCTCGCCGTGATCAAGGGTCGCTACCGCTTCCGCATCCTGGTGAAGTCGGCGCGCGGTTTCGATCTGTCGGACTATCTGCGCAACTGGCTCGCCGTTTGCCCGAAGCCGAAGGGCAATCTGAAGTTAGAGGTGGACGTCGATCCGCAGAGCTTTTTGTAGTTCCCGCTGTCATTCCGCGGCGCGCGGCAGCGCGAGCCCGGAATCCATTTCACCGCAGATTCTGTCGCCCGATGGATTCCGGGTTCACGCTTCGCGTGCCCCGGAATGCCAGCAACAAAAAAGCCCGCCGTCCCCCAAGACGGCGGGCTTTTTTCACGCGTGATGCGCCCTAGGAGACGACTTCCGCGGTGACGCGGCCGACGCCGGCGCCGGTGAGGCCGATGGCGCGGGCAGCACCCGTGGAGAGATCGAGGACACGGCCGCGAATGAACGGGCCACGGTCATTGATGGTGACGATGACGCTCGAGCCGCCATGGGTGACGCGCAGCTTGGTGCCGAACGGCAGCGAACGGTGTGCCGCGGTCATGGCGTTCTGGTTGAAGCGCTGGCCCGAGGCGGTCCTGCTGCCGGACTCGTTGCCGTAATAGGAGGCCATGCCGGAGAAGCTGTGCCCGGTGCCCGAGGACGGCGTCATCGCCGCGTTGGCGTTGCGCCAATCAGAGCCGGCATTGGAGTCGTTCTGGACGTGGTGGCGATGATGGTGCCGGTGATGCCTGGATTTGGCGGACGCTTCGGTGGCAGTTCCTCCAATGAGAAGAGTTGCGGCAATGAAGGCGATCGCCGTGCGCGGCCGGGTCACAGTGCCCAGCGTCTTGAAAGACAGCATTTAGTGGTCCCTAATCTAGTATTGCCACATATGTGGCCAGTGGAGCCCCCATCAGGTTGTGAGCGGATTGGCGTTTCCTTTCGCAATGCGGCATGAATTGGGCAGTAAATCTGTTCTATGTCGTCATGAAATATCTTGTGACCTGTTTCGATATTCAGGCGATATTCCGTAATATTTGGATTTAACGATTCGTTAACTATCTTATTACTTACAAATACTGTAAAACGAAGTCATAGCTCCCCGCGTTTAGAGTTGGGTAAGTATTCGCCGGGTGGAACTGACGAGGCGGAAATCACGCCTCAGCGATCCGTGTTCATGGCCGCTATGCGCTGAGGGCAGGAACAATCGGGGGCGACGGCGACGTAGGGCTCGCGGCAATTCCGTGGCGCGGCAGGTCGTCGCGCAAGTCGGTGCTCAGGTCGCCGTTTGCGTGTCGCCGACTGCGACGAACTGGCGACAGAACCTCATGCCTTTAATTTGGCGTCATGTTGCACGTGCGCGCCTGCTATGTTAGCAAAGCCGCGATTTTAACGAGCCCGGCACTTCCCGTGCTGGTCGAAAATCGAAGTCCCGCTTGAATTCCAAGGGCTTGGATCGCTAGGCGCCGCTTCGTGGCGACGGTTTTTCCCTTGCGAATTTGACAGCTAAAAGAGCGCGTCTGTGGCTGCAGAAGATACCTCCGTTTCCGGTGTGTCCGGCCGTTATGCAACGGCCTTGTTTGAACTGGCCCGCGACCAGAAAGTGGTCGACGAGGTCAAGGCCGACCTCGACAGGTTCGAGGCCATGCTCGGCGAGAGCGCCGATCTGAAGCGCCTCGTCCGCAGCCCGGTGTTCGCGGCCGATGCCCAGTCCAGGGCCCTCACGGCCGTGCTGGACAAGGCCGGCATTGCCGGCATCTCCGCCAATTTCCTGAAAGTGCTGACCGCCAACCGCCGCCTGTTCGTGGTGGCTGACGTCATCCGCGCCTACCGCGCCCTCGTCGCCAAGTTCAAGGGCGAGGCGACCGCTGACGTCACCGTGGCAGAGGCGCTCTCGGACAAGAATCTCGACGCTCTCAAGGTTGCCCTGAAGTCGGTGACCGGCAAGGACGTCGCGCTGAACGTGAAAGTCGATCCCTCGATCATCGGTGGCCTCGTCGTCAAGCTGGGCAGCCGCATGGTGGATGGTTCGCTTCGCACCAAACTCAATTCGATCAAGCACGCGATGAAAGAGGCAGGCTGATGGACATCCGCGCCGCGGAAATTTCCGCGATCCTCAAGGACCAGATCAAGAATTTCGGCCAGGAAGCTGAAGTCTCCGAAGTCGGACAGGTGCTGTCCGTCGGCGACGGCATCGCCCGCGTCTACGGTCTGGACAACGTCCAGGCCGGTGAGATGGTCGAGTTCGAGAACGGCACCCGCGGCATGGCGCTGAACCTCGAAACCGACAACGTCGGTGTCGTTATTTTCGGTGCCGACCGCGAGATCAAGGAAGGCCAGACCGTCAAGCGCACCCGCGCCATCGTGGACGCGCCGGTCGGCAAGGGCCTGCTCGGCCGCGTCGTCGACGCGCTCGGCAATCCGATCGACGGCAAGGGTCCGATCCAGGCCGACAAGCGCATGCGCGTGGACGTCAAGGCGCCCGGCATCATTCCGCGCAAGTCGGTGAGCGAGCCGATGGCGACCGGCCTCAAGGCCATCGACGCCCTGATCCCGATCGGCCGCGGCCAGCGCGAGCTGATCATCGGCGACCGTCAGACCGGCAAGACCGCGATCGCGCTCGACACCATCCTGAACCAGAAGCCGCTCAACGCGCAGCCCGACGAGAACATCAAGCTGTATTGCGTCTACGTCGCGGTCGGCCAGAAGCGTTCGACCGTTGCCCAGTTCGTGAAGGTGCTGGAAGAGCAGGGCGCGCTTGAATACTCGATCATCGTCGCCGCCACCGCGTCGGATCCGGCGCCGATGCAGTACATTGCCCCCTTTACTGCCTGCACCATGGGCGAATTCTTCCGCGACAACGGCATGCACGCGGTCATCATCTATGACGATCTGTCCAAGCAGGCCGTCGCTTACCGCCAGATGTCGCTGCTGCTTCGCCGTCCGCCGGGCCGCGAAGCCTATCCGGGCGACGTGTTCTATCTGCACTCCCGCCTGCTCGAGCGCGCGGCGAAGCTCAGCAAGGACCATGGCTCGGGCTCGCTGACCGCGCTGCCTGTCATCGAAACCCAGGCCAACGACGTGTCGGCCTACATCCCGACCAACGTCATCTCGATCACCGACGGCCAGATCTTCCTGGAAACCGACCTGTTCTTCCAGGGCATCCGTCCCGCGGTGAACGTCGGTCTGTCGGTGTCGCGCGTCGGTTCGTCCGCACAGACCAAGGCCACCAAGAAGGTCGCCGGCAAGATCAAGGGCGAGCTCGCGCAGTACCGCGAAATGGCGGCGTTCGCGCAGTTCGGCTCCGACCTCGACGCCTCGACCCAGCGCCTGCTCAACCGCGGTTCGCGCCTCACCGAGCTCCTGAAGCAGCCGCAGTTCTCGCCGCTGAAGATGGAAGAGCAGGTCTGCGTGATCTGGGCCGGCACCAACGGCTATCTCGATCCGCTTCCGGTCAACAAGGTGCGCGCGTTCGAGGACGGCCTGCTCTCGCTGCTGCGGGGCAAGAACGCCGACATCCTCAATACGATCCGCGACAGCCGCGATCTCTCCGACGACACCGCTGCCAAGCTGAAGTCGGTGGTCGAGGGTTTTGCGAAGAGCTTCGCGTAAGAACCGTCACGGCCGGGCCAAAAGCGCGAAGCGCGTCTTCGCATTTGATGTCCCGGCCATCCACGCCTTGCCGCGTGGAAAGACGAAGACGTGGATGCCCGGGACAGGCCCGGGCATGACGACAGAGACAGGCTAGCGGTTTGACCGCAAGGGATCGAACCGTCGGGGACGAAGAATGGCGTCACTTAAAGACATGCGCGTCCGCATCGCCTCCACCAAGGCGACGCAAAAGATCACCAAGGCCATGCAGATGGTCGCGGCCTCGAAGCTGCGCCGCGCGCAGACCGCTGCGGAAGCTGCACGTCCCTATGCCGACAAGATGAGCGCGGTGATCTCCAACATCGCCAGCGCTGCGGCGGGCTCGCCCGGCGCGCCGACGCTGCTGGCCGGCACCGGCAAGGACCAGGTCCACCTGCTGCTGGTCTGCACCGGCGAGCGCGGCCTGTCCGGCGCCTTCAACTCCTCGATCGTGCGTCTCGCCCGCGAGCGCGCCTTGGCGCTGATGGCGCAGGGCAAGGAAGTGAAATTCTTCTGCGTCGGCCGCAAAGGTTACGAGCAGCTGCGCCGCCAGTTCGACAAGCAGATCGTCGAGCATCTCGACCTGCGCAGCGTTCGCCAGCTCGGCTTCGTCAACGCCGAGGACATCGCCAAGAAGGTGCTGGCCCGCTTCGATGCCGGTGAATTCGACGTCTGCACGCTGTTCTATTCGCGCTTTCGCTCGGTGATCGCGCAGATCCCGACCGCCCAGCAGATCATCCCGCTGGTCGTCGAGGAGGGCGCTGCCGCCAGCACGACGTCTTACGAATACGAGCCGGAAGAGGACGAGATCCTCACGCGCCTTCTGCCGCGCAACCTCGCGGTCCAGGTCTTCCGCGCGCTGCTCGAGAACAACGCCTCGTTCTACGGCGCGCAGATGAGCGCGATGGACAACGCGACGCGCAACGCCGGTGAGATGATCCGCAAGCAGACGCTGGTCTACAACCGCACGCGTCAGGCGCAGATCACCAAGGAACTGATCGAAATCATCTCGGGCGCCGAAGCCGTCTAGCAAGGACGCATCGGTACCCGTCAAACGCAACATCCCGGTCGATTGACCGTGGTCTAGAAGTTCGGATCGAAGGAGACATTCAATGGCAGCCCAGTCCGGTCGCGTCACCCAGGTCATCGGCGCCGTCGTCGACGTGCAGTTCGAAGGCCACCTCCCGGCCATTCTCAACGCGCTCGAGACCAAGAATGGCGGCAACCGCCTGGTGCTCGAAGTCGCCCAGCATCTCGGTGAGTCCACCGTCCGCACCATCTCGATGGACACCACCGAAGGTCTCGTCCGCGGCCAGGAAGTGACCGACACCGGTTCGCCGATCCGCGTTCCCGTCGGTGAAGGCACGCTCGGCCGCATCATCAACGTCATCGGCGAGCCGATCGACGAAGCCGGCCCGGTCAAGTCGGACGGCCTGCGCGCGATCCACCAGGAAGCGCCGCTCTACACCGATCAGTCCACGGAAGCTGAAATTCTCGTCACCGGCATCAAGGTCGTCGATCTCCTGGCTCCCTACGCGAAGGGCGGCAAGATCGGCCTGTTCGGCGGCGCCGGCGTCGGCAAGACCGTGCTGATTCAGGAGCTGATCAACAACGTCGCCAAGGCGCACGGCGGTTACTCCGTGTTCGCCGGCGTCGGCGAGCGTACCCGCGAGGGCAACGACCTCTATCACGAGTTCATCGAGTCCAAGGTCAACGCCGATCCGCACAATCCGGATCCGAGCGTGAAGTCGAAGTGCGCGCTGGTGTTCGGCCAGATGAACGAGCCGCCCGGCGCCCGCGCCCGCGTCGCGCTCACCGGTCTGACCATCGCGGAAGACTTCCGCGACAAGGGCCAGGACGTGCTGTTCTTCGTCGACAACATCTTCCGCTTCACCCAGGCCGGCTCGGAAGTGTCGGCGCTGCTCGGCCGTATTCCTTCGGCGGTGGGTTATCAGCCGACGCTCGCGACCGACATGGGCGCGCTGCAGGAGCGCATCACTACCACGCAGAAGGGCTCGATCACCTCGGTGCAGGCCATCTACGTTCCGGCCGACGACTTGACCGACCCGGCGCCCGCGACCTCGTTCGCGCATCTGGATGCGACCACCACGCTGTCGCGCTCGATCGCCGAAAAGGGCATCTACCCGGCGGTGGACCCGCTCGACTCGACCTCGCGCATGCTCTCCCCGCTGGTCGTCGGCGAGGAGCACTACGCGGTCGCCCGTCAGGTCCAGCAGGTGCTCCAGCGCTACAAGGCGCTCCAGGACATCATCGCCATTCTCGGCATGGACGAGCTTTCGGAAGAGGACAAGCTGACGGTGGCCCGCGCCCGCAAGGTCGAGCGCTTCATGTCGCAGCCGTTCCACGTCGCCGAAATCTTCACGGGATCGCCGGGCAAGTTCGTCGACCTCGCCGACACCATCAAGGGCTTCAAGGGCCTGGTGGAAGGCAAGTACGACCACCTGCCGGAAGCCGCCTTCTACATGGTCGGCACCATCGAAGAGGCGGTCGAGAAGGGCAAGAAGCTCGCCGCGGAAGCGGCTTAAGAAGCGAATGGCGAATGGGGAGTCGCGAATAGTTTCGCTGCTCCTTTTCGCCACTCGCTATTCGCCATTCGCTATTCGCAAGGTTCCCCATGGCCACCTTCCACTTCGATCTCGTCTCTCCGGAAAAGCTCGCATTCTCGGGTGAGGTCGACCAGGTCGACATCCCCGGCGTCGAGGGCGACTTCGGCGTGCTGGCGGGCCATGCGCCGGTCGTGGCTGCGATCCGGCCCGGCATCCTCACCATCACCGCCGGCGGCCGCCACGAGAAGGTCATCGTGCTCGGCGGCCTCGCCGAAGTCTCCGAGAACGGCCTCACCGTGCTCGCCGACGTCGCGACCTCGCTGGATGAGCTCGATCGCGCCCAGTTCGCCGAGACGATCGCGGAGATGGAAGAGGGCCTGAAGGAGCACGAAGGCGACGAGCTCGATCAGGCCATCGCGCGGCTCGACCACTTCAAGAGCATCCAGCAGCAGCTCAGCTCGACGGCTATGCATTAAGCCCCGGGGCATCGCTTCGGGGCTCGAACGCGAAATTCCTGCAAGTAATTCCTGAATAAATTCAGCGCCCGTCACCGACCGTGGCGGGCGCTGAAACTTTGTTGCACCGCGCCGCCGATAGCGGCATTCTTCGCCCGCGGATTTGTTCCGGGGCGGGTCACAGATGAAACGCAAGATCGCAGCGATTTTCGCAGCCGATATTGCCGGGTATTCGAGGCTGGTGGCGGAAGACGAGGAGGAGACGCTGCGGCGCCTCGCCTCCTACCGCGAAGTCATCGACGATTTCATCGCAAAGGCGAACGGCCGCATCTTCAACACCGCCGGCGATGCCGTGCTCGCGGAATTTCCGAGCGCGGTGGACGCGGTGCGCTGCGCGATCGACATCCAGGAGTCCTTGCGGACCCGCAACATGGCCTATCCGCCGAGCCGGCAGATGTCGTTCCGCATCGGCATCACCATCGGCGACGTGGTCGAACGCAACGGCGACCTGCTCGGCGACGGCGTCAACATCGCCGCGCGGCTGGAAGGCCTCGCCGAGGTCGGCGGCATCTGCGTCTCCCGTGCCGTGCACGAGCAGGTTGCCAACAAGCTTTCGGTGCAGTTCGCCGATATCGGTGCGCAGGAGGTGAAGAACATCCCGACGCCGGTGCACGCCTACATGGTGGCGATGCGGCGCGAGGACGGCACCTATTCGAAGCCGCAGCTGAAGAAGCCCGCCTCCAAGCTGGCGGCCGCACCCGTGTGGATGTGGCCGCTGGTGGTCGCGATCGTCTCGATCGTCGCCATCGGCGTCACCGGCTTCCTCTACAACACCAAGCTCAAGCAGACGGCGACCGCCGCAGTGACGCCGGCCGCGACACCAAGTCCTGCAACGCCAAGCGCCGCGCCGAGCCCGACGCCGACCCAGATCGCAAAGGCGCCGGTGACACCGATGGCGCCGCCGAATGCCGGCGCTGCGATGGCTCCGATGCCCGCACCGTCGCCATCCGCCTCGTCGATCACGGGAAAGTTTGCGGCCGACAGCGTGCCCTTCATCAACGAGCGCGTCCGCAACTACCTGGCCGGCGACTATTCCACTGCGGCCGACTACAAGGCCTTCGCGCTCAATATCGGCGGGTTCACCGGCTCGGCGCTGAACCAGCCGAACGAGGAGGCCGCGCGCAACGCCGCGCTCGAGCAGTGCCAGAAGCGCGCCGACGCCGCGCAATCGCCGCGGCGCTGCGAGCTCTACGCGGTCGGCAACACCGTGGTCTACGCCCATGGCAAGCCGCCGATGCCGTCGTCGCCCTATTTCCGGCATGACGCCATGACCGAGCGGGCCTTCGCGTCGAAGGACTTTCCGATGGTGCGCGATCCGCAAAAGGTCCGGCTCGAGAACATGTTCGTGCCGGCGGCGAAATCCCGCTCGGTCGCGCTCGGCCCGGGCGGACAATATTTCATGGTGCTGGGCTCATCATCCCCTGAGGAATCGGCGCGGCGTTCGCTGGAATCCTGCGGCGCGATCGCGGGCGTCGCCTGCATGATCGTCGCGGTGGATGATAATTTCGTCGTGCCGATCCCGACCCTGCTCAGGATCACCGGCTTCTTCCATGCCGCGAGCAATGCCTCGATCGTGGCCGACGCCCGCGACGAGGTCGTGCGCAAGCTCGGCGACGCCATGGGCTGGAATGCCGTCGCCGTCGGCACCGCGGGGCGGCCCGGCCTCGGCCTGAAGGCCGCCGACGAGCAGACCGCCGTCAACTCCGCGCTGGCCGATTGCGCCCGGCGCGACAGCGACTGCCACGTCATCGCGATCGGCCCGTTCACGGTGGGACCGATCAATTAGCGCTGAAAAGGCTCGGCGAGCGCGTTACCGGCGACGATTGCGTCTTGCCGCCAATTTCGTCTGGCGTTTCAGAAACTTCGCAACAACCACCGCGCATCGCGCCGGCGGTGGCCGGCTACTGTGCATGGGGTTGTTTTCGACGTTTTAGTTCGCGAAGGGCGCGAACTGCTTCGCCACGGCCTGGTAGACCTCGCGGCGGAACGGCACAACGAGATCGGCGACGCGATCGAGACGTTCCCAGCGCCACGCGTCGAACTCCGCGGGCTGGTCGTTGCGCGGCGTCAGCGGATCGATCTCGTCATCCTTGCCAGTGAAGCGCAGCGCGAACCATTTTTGCCGCTGCCCGCGAAACTTCGCCAGCCGATGAGTCTGCGGGCCGTCATAGGGCGGGAATTCATAGGTAAGCCAGTCGGTCTCGCCGAGATAGTCGGCGCTGGTCACGCTGGTCTCCTCCCACAGCTCGCGCATCGCGGCGTCGCGCAAATTCTCGCCCTCATCGACGCCGCCCTGCGGCATCTGCCAGTCGAGGCCCGGCAGGATGATCTCGGGGCCGTCGCCCTTGAAGCGGTGGCCGATCAGCACGCGGCCATCGGCATTGAACAGCGCGATCCCGACATTGGGACGGTAGGGCTTGTTGTCGTTCGACATGCGGTCACTTCTCTGATCGTCATTCCCGGATGGTCCGAAAGACCAGCCCTGGAATTCCGAGATCCCGGGTTCGTGCTTCGCACGCCCCGGAGTGACGGTGCAAACTATTCCTCCGCCAGCGCGGAAAACTCCTTCACCACGCGCTCATAGACCGGGCGTTTGAACGGGATGATCAACCCGGTCAGATTCTTCATCGGCTCCCAGCGCCAGCTGACGAATTCGGCCTTGTGGCCGCCACCGCCGGGGTTTTCGACGTTGATCTCGCTGTCCTTGCCGGTGAAGCGCACCGCGTACCATTTCTGGCGCTGGCCGCGGTAGCGGCCCTTCCAGGCGCGCCCCGCAACCGTGCGCGGGATGTCGTAGATCAGCCAGTCCGGAACCTCGCCGAGCCGCTCGACCGAGCGCACGCTGGTTTCCTCATAGAGCTCGCGCTTGGCGGCCTCCCAGGTGTCTTCGCCGGGATCGACGCCGCCCTGCGGCATCTGCCAGACATGGGCGTCGTCGACATGCTCGATGCCGCCGGCGCGGCGGCCGATGAACACCAGCCCCTTCGTGTTGATCAGCATCACTCCGACGCAGGTCCGGTAGGGCAGATCCTCGTAACGCGCCATTCCGCCAGACCTCTTGCGTGCTCTCGGTAGGGCTTGACCGGCCCCGCCTGGAGCTGTGCCGTACCAATTCGTTGATTTAGCTGGATTTTGATTTCAGCATCGCGGTTGTCAATGGCACCAATAGGATACCCCGGTCGCCCAATGTCCTGGTCCAGGCGCCGATGCGCTCGATCGAGACGGGGAGGGCGGAGGCGGTGCCGATGGCCGCGCCGCGCTCGCGCGCCGCCGATTCGAGCTTGTTCAGCGCACGGTCGATCTCGGCCGGGGTCGGCACCACGTCGATCGCGATGTCGCCCTTGCCGAACGGCATCGCCTGGCTCGCTGCGGCCAGCGGCGCGATGCTGCGGGGCGAGGAGCCGTCGTCGAAGAAGCCGAGGCCGCGCTTGGCCGCCTCGCGGATGATCGGCTGCATCGCCGCGTCGGTCGCCACGAAGCGGGCGCCCATGAAATTGGTGATGCCGGCGTAGCCCTGCATCCGGCTCAGGTGCCAGTACAGGCGGTCCATGTTCTGGTCGGCGCTGAGCGAGGTCAGCAGCGTCTGCGGGCCCGGATCGTTGTCAGGGAAGTCGTAGGGCTCCATCGGGATCTGGAGGAAGATCTCGTGGCGCTGCGTGCGGGCCCGCTCGGCGAGCTTGCCGGGATCGGAACCATAGGGCGTGAAGGCCAGCGTCACCGCGGCCGGCAGCTTCATGATCGCATCGGTCGTCTTGGCGGCGCCGACGCCGAGCCCGCCGATCACGATCGCGACCACCGGCATCTTGGCGGCCTTGGCGCGGTCGGCGTCGGCCGCGTAGACGCTGAACGGCTTCAATCCCTCGGTGGCCACCGGGATCATGCCGTAGCGCGATTTCTCCAGCAGCTTGGGGTCGATCCCCGCCATGACGGGCGGTGGTGCGGAGGCTGCCGCATCGCCCTTGTCGGTGGCCTCGCCGGCACCGATCACCACGTCGTGGCGCGCGCCGGTGGAGCCGTCGATCATGGTGACGGTCTTCTGCTCGCCGGGGGCGGCCTGCTTCGGCGCTTCCCTGGTCTCGTGCTTGCCCTCTTGCTTGCTGTCCTGGCCGTGGCCGTGGCCGGAGGCGGCCGGCTTCTCGTCCGTGGCTTTGGGCTCGCGGATCGCGATCCGGGCCATCGGCTCGCCGCCGAGCGGATCCTTGTTGAAGATGGCGAAGCCGGCAAAGGTGACCAGCAACAGGCCGAGCAGCACGGCGAGCGCCTGCATGGCCGTGAACGGCAGCCGCAGCCGGCGTTTCCGGCGCGGCTTGTCCTGTCCGAGCGGGGCGCTCAGATCATCGGCCGTTTCAGTCATGCGCGATCCCGAATCACTCACCGATGACGATACCACGCCGAGGTCAAGCGACGGCAGGCCGGGATAGGCCGGGGATGCCAGGCGTTCCAAGCAAAAAGGGCGGCTCGAGGAGCCGCCCTTTGCGTTGGATCGCGCGGTACGCCGACTTGGTTCGCCGCCTCAGTTCGCGGCCTTGGGCTTGTCGGTCGCGGCCTTGTCGGCACCCGGCGTGGGCGCCGCGGAGGCGCTGTTCTTGATGCCGTGGAGCAGGTCGTCGGCGAGCTTGAGCGCCTTGTCGTCCTTGGCGTCCGGCGGGACGTAGGACTGCGAGCCGGTCTTCTCGTCGCCGTCGTTCTTGAGATGGCCGCGCAGCGAAGCCTCGCCCTTGGTGTCGGTGCGCGACTTCAGCTCGTCCGGCACGTCCTGGAGCACTTCGATGTCGGGCACGATGCCCTTGGCCTGGATCGACTTGCCCGACGGCGTGTAGTAGCGCGCCGTGGTCAGCCGCAGCGCGCCGTTGCCCGAGCCGAGCGGGATGATGGTCTGCACCGAGCCCTTGCCGAACGAGCGCGTGCCGACGATGGTCGCGCGCTTGTGGTCCTGGAGCGCGCCGGCGACGATTTCGGACGCCGAGGCGGAGCCGCCATTGACCAGCACGATGACCGGCTTGCCCTTGGTGAGGTCGCCGGCATGCGCGGTGCGGCGCTGGGTTTCCTCGGCATTGCGGCCGCGGGTCGACACGATCTCGCCCTTCTCCAGGAACGAGTCGGAGACGGTGACCGCTTCCTCGAGCAGGCCGCCCGGATTGTTGCGGAGGTCGATGATGTAGCCCTTCAGCTTGTCGCCGATCTGATTCGAGAGGTTGGCGACCTCGCGCTTCAGGCCTTCGGTGGTCTGCTCGTTGAAGGTGGTGATGCGGATATAGCCGATGTCGTCGGCCTCGATGCGGGCGCGCACCGAGCGGACGCGGATGTTGTCGCGCACCAAGGTGACGTCGAGCGGATTGTCCTGGCCCTTGCGGATGATCTTGAGCTTGATCTTCGTGTTGACCGGACCGCGCATCTTCTCGACCGCCTGGTTCAGGGTCAGGCCCTGCACCGCTTCGTCGTCGAGATTGGTGATGATGTCGTTGGCCATGATGCCGGCGCGCGAGGCCGGCGTGTCGTCGATCGGCGAGACAACCTTGATCAGGCCGTCTTCCATCGTGACCTCGATGCCGAGGCCGCCGAACTCACCGCGGGTCTGCACCTGCATGTCGCGGAAGCTCTTGGCGTCCATGTAGCTCGAATGCGGATCGAGGCCGGTGAGCATGCCGCTGATCGCGGATTCGATCAGCTTGGTGTCGTCGGGCTTCTCGACATAGTCGGAGCGCACGCGCTCGAAGACGTCGCCGAACAGATTGAGCTGGCGATAGGTGTCCGCGGTGGCGGCTCGCGCGCTGGAGCCCATGAAGACCGCGCGCGGCTGGGTCACGAACAGCGTCAGCGCCGCACCGGTGGCGGCGCTGAGGAGGATAACTGAAGTCTTGCGCATCATCCGCGAACCTTCTCGCCTTCATTTGCGGCCCACCATGGGCCTGGATCGATTGGAGTCCCGTCTTTGCGGAACTCGACATACAGCACAGGTTGACTCGCGTTCGTGGCGAGAATGGAGGCGACTTGAGAGGTCGACCCCATGGTCGCGACCGGCTCCCCCGTGAGCACAAACTGTCCGATGTTGACCGAAATGCGCTCCATCCCGGCGATCAGGACATGATACCCGCCCCCGGCATTGAGGATCAAGAGTTGTCCATAGCTGCGGAACGGGCCGGCATAGACCACCCAGCCGTCACACGGCGTCGTGACCTGGGAGCCGGGCTTGGTCGCGAGCGAAATGCCCTTCTGGACCCCGCCGACCCCATCGGAACCGCCAAAGTCCCTGATCTTGTTACCGTTAACCGGAAGAGGCAGCAGGCCCTTGGCGGACGCGAAGGCGATTGCGGGGGTGGTCCGGGAGCGGTCCTTGAAAGCGGCCGGGCCGGACTTGGCGCTGGCGGCCGCCTTTGCCTCGGCCTGCCTGGCGGCCTCAGCCGCCTTCTCGGCCGCCTTGGCGGCGCTTTGCAGGTCCTGCTCCATCTTGGTGATCAGCCCCTGGAGATCGCCGACCTGCCTTGAAAGCATGATGGCGCGCGAGTTCTCGGCATCCAGGTCCTTTTCGCGCGCGGCCTGCTGGCGCTGCCGCTCGTCGACCAGCGCGGCGAGCCGGCTCTGGTCGTTGCGGACCCTGTCGCGGTCGGAGGCGAGCTGATCGCGTTCGGTGGCGATATCCTTGCGCAGAGCCACGAGCTCGCCGAGCTCGCTCGCGATCTTTTCGGCGCGGCCGCGCAATTCCGGCACGACGGCGCCGAGCAGCATTGCCGTGCGCAGCGATTGCAGCGCATCTTCGGGCCGCACCAGCAGCGCCGGCGGCGTGCGCCGCCCGGCGCGCTGCAAGGCCGCCAGCACCTCGACGATGTCGGCGCGGCGCGAATCAAGTGACGTGCGCATCTGCTGCTCACGGCCGTTCAGCGTCTTCAGCCGCGCTTCGGCTTCGTCGATCTTAGTCTCGACGGAGCGCACATTGGCGGCGGTGTCGATCAGCTGCTGGTTGAGCTGGGTGCGGTCCTGGCCGAGCGAGGTGATCTCGGCCTTGAGCTTGGCCTGCGCCTCTTCCGCGCTCTTCTGCCTGGCGCGCGCGGCCTCCAGTTCCTGCTCGCGCTGCTTGATCGCATCGGGCGAGACGGCTGCGGTCTGTGGTGCCGGCGGCGTCTGAGCTTGCGCGAGGCTTGCGTCCAAGACACTTGCGCTCAAGACACTTGCGCCCGTGAGGCCAGCGATCAGCAGCAGGTTGAGGACAGGCGCTCGCATCGCTCTAGGCAAAGGTGCTCGTTGTGGCGCGGATCACGCGCGGTGATAGGGGTGGCCGGCCAGGATGGTGGCGGCCCGATAAAGCTGTTCCAGAAGCATGACGCGGACCATTTGGTGCGGCCAGGTCGCAGAGCCGAACGCGATCGCGAGCTTGGCCTTACGGCGCAATTCGGGCGAAAGTCCGTCCGCCCCTCCGATCACGAAGATAGTATGACCGGCACCCTCGTCGCGCCAGCGCCCGAGATGCCGTGCGAATACGGTTGAATCGAGATTCTGGCCGCGTTCGTCCAGCGCCACCAGGATCGACTTGTCCGGGATATGTGCGGAGATCGCCGCAGCCTCTTCGGCCATCCGCGTCGCGGTGTCGCGCGCGCGGCTCTCGGGGATTTCGTGGATCGACAGCTCGCGGAATCCGAGCTTGCGGCCGGCCTCGTCGAACCGCTCGAAATAGCGGTCGGCAAGCTCCCGTTCGGGGCCCTGCTTCAGCCGGCCCACCGCAATGACAGCAACACGCATGATATCTTCAGGGTCGCGTTTTCAAGACCGCGCGCAATATGCGCGCGCACGACGCTAGCATGCGCGTCAGCCGATTCGAAATCGGCTCAGTGAGCCTAGATCGCCTTCGCCGCCCCTGGGCCCTGCGTGTACAATCTCTCGAGATTGTAGAACTCGCGGACCTCGGGTCTGAACACGTGCACGATCACATCGCCGGAATCGATCAGCACCCAGTCGCAATTGGGCAAGCCCTCGACGTGGATGCTCTTGATGCCGTTTTCCTTGAGGCTTTTCGTGACGTTTTCCGCGATCGCGCCGACGTGCCGGTTGGCCCGGCCCGTGGTGACGATCATGTAGTCGGAATACGCCGATTTGCCGCGAAGGTCGATGGTGACCGTCTCTTCCGCCTTCATGTCCTCGAGGCGGGAGAGGATCAGGCTCAGCGTCTTGTCGGCGTCGGGTTGCGCCTTCAAGGCCGCAGCTTTGGTCGATGTTTTACGCGTAGGCTTAGCAACCTTGGGTAAAACAGACTTGGACAATACAGATGTGGCCAGGGACCATTCCTTTCACTGTATCGCGAGAGCCGAATCCGACCCTCACTGGTTACACTACATCATGTGGGGTTAAGGGTTTCAATATGCCAGAGAGCCCCAAGCCCACACTCCATCCACACACTCCGTCTCACTTCGGACCTTTCCAGCTCCCGTCCGGGTTCCGTAAGCCCGTCGAGGACAGGTTCAGCTTCAATCCCGTCAGGAAGACCCAGGCCGGCGCCGGCCGATCCGCAAGCAATGCCGCCTCACTCTCGGGCAGGCGATAGCGCGCAAGCGCCTGAGCGGCGGGCGAGGCGAGGGCACGAAAACTCTGCGGCGGGCGATCGATGACCGCAATCGGCACCTGGTCGGCGATGCGCCGCCAGTGCTGCCAACGGTGGAATTGAGCGAGGTTATCGGCGCCCATAATCCAGACAAAGCGCAAGCCCGAGAGGCGGCGGCGCAAGGTGTTGATCGTGTCGATAGTGTAGCGCGTGCGAATGACGGATTCGAGACAGCTCACCTCGATCCTGGAATCGCTGGCGACGTCGCGCGCGGCCTGCATGCGCGCGCCGAGCTCATGCAGATTGCCGTTCTCCTTCAGCGGATTGCCCGGCGTCACCAGCCACCAGACGCGATCGAGTTGCAATCGCTTCAGCGCGAACTGACTGATCGCGCGATGCGCCTGATGCGGCGGATTGAACGAGCCGCCGAGCAGGCCGACGCGCATGCCTTCGGTGTAGGGCGGAATGGCCTGCGCGAAGAAACGTGGCGCGACGAAATTGTTACTCAATGCCCCACGCCTCGCGACATGACTTACGGCCGCGTCTGACCTGTGCCGTGGACGCGATATTTGAAGCTCGTCAACTGCTCGGCGCCGACAGGACCACGGGCGTGGAAGCGGCCGGTGGCGATGCCGATCTCGGCACCGAAGCCGAACTCGCCGCCATCGGCAAATTGCGTCGACGCGTTGTGCAGCACGATGGCGGAATCGACTTCGCTCAGGAATTTCTTCGCGGCAGCCTCATCCGCGCTCACGATCGCGTCGGTGTGATGCGAGCCATGGTTCTGGATATGCGCGATCGCGCCATCGACACCGTCCACGACCTTCGCCGCGATGATCGCGTCGAGATATTCGGTGTCCCAATCGTCCTCGCTGGCAGGCTTGACCCGCGCATCGGTCTTCTGCACGGCATCGTCGCCACGTACTTCGCAGCCGGCCTCGATCAGCATCTCGACCAGCGGCTTCAGGCTCGTTGCGGCAGCCGCGCGATCGACCAGCAGCGTCTCGGCTGCACCGCAGACGCCGGTGCGGCGCATCTTGGCGTTGAGCACGATCGATTTCGCCATGGCGAGGTCGGCGCTGGCATCGACATAGACGTGGTTGACGCCTTCGAGATGCGCGAACACCGGCACGCGCGCCTCCTGCTCGACGCGCGCGACGAGGCTCTTGCCTCCACGCGGCACGATGACGTCGATCGCGCCGTTCAACCCCGACAGCATCATGCCGACAGCCGCACGGTCGCGCGTCGGCACCAGTGTGATCGCAGCCTCGGGGAGGCCCGCTTCGCGCAGGCCCTGCACCAGGCATTCGTGGATGGCGCGGCAGGAGCGAAAACTGTCGGAGCCGCCGCGCAGGATCACGGCATTGCCGGACTTCAGGCACAGCACGCCGGCATCGGCTGCAACGTTCGGCCGGCTCTCGAAGATCACGCCGACGACGCCGAGCGGCACGCGCACGCGCTCGATGGTCATGCCGTTCGGCCGCTGCCAGCTCTCGGTGACGATGCCGACCGGATCGGCGATGCCGCGCACTATGCCGATACCCTCGGCCATGGATTCGATCCGCGCCGGCGTCAGCGTCAGGCGGTCGATGAAGGAGGAGGTCGCATTGCCGGAGGCGCGCGCCTCCGCAACGTCCTCGGCATTGGCGGCGAGGATCGTCGCCGCGTTCGCGCGGATCGCCCGCTCCATGGCCTCGAGCGCCCGGTTCTTCTGCTCCGGCGGCGCCAGCGCCAGCACGCGCGCGGCAGCGCGGGCACGGGTGGCGAGATCGGACATCAGCGCCTGGAGATCGGCATTGCCGTCAACGGCTTTGAGGGGGGCGGCCATGGGGTTTTCAACCTTCTGCTAAGGCGGTGTCCTAGCACGGAAATCCCGCTTTTGCGAAGGGCGGGGAGGGTATGGCAGGTCTCCCGATGCCGTGCCGCCTGGGCCACTGGCCTAGCGCCGACGTCATGGCCGGGCTTGTCCATGTTTCCCTTGGGCGTCATTCCGGGGCGATGCGGAGCATCGAACCCGGAATCTCGAGATTCCGGGTCTGGTCCTTCGGACCATCCCGGAATGACGGAGCTATCGCCCTACCCGCCCACCACCAGATCGTCGCGGTGGATCATCTCGGCGCGGCCGCTGATGCCGAGGATGGTCATCACATCAGGGGAGGAGCGGCCCTTGATCCGCTCGGCGTCGTCGGCGTCATAGGCGATCAGGCCGCGGCCGATCTCGCTCATGTCGGGGCCGCGCACGATCACGGCATCGCCGCGGGCGAACTGGCCCTCGACCTTGGTCACGCCGGCCGGGAGCAGGCTGGCGCCGGCGCGCAGCGCCGTCACCGCGCCGGCGTCGATCGTGAGCGTCCCCTTCGGCTCCAGCGTGCCCGCGATCCAGCGCTTGCGCGAGGTGATAGGATTGGCCGGCGTCAGGAACCAGGTGCAGCGGCCGCCGTCGGCGATCGCCTGGAGCGGGTGCTCGATCTTGCCGGAGGCAATCAGCATATGCGTGCCGCCGGTGGTGGCGATCTTGGCCGCCTCGACCTTGGTACGCATGCCGCCGCGCGACAACTCGGACTCGGCGTCTCCAGCCACCGCCTCGATCTCCGAGGAGATGCTGTCGACGACGGGAATGAGCTTTGCGTTCGGGTTGTTCTTCGGCGGGGCGTCGTAGAGCCCGTCGATGTCCGACAGCAGCACCAGGAGGTCGGCGCTCGCCATGGTGGCGACGCGCGCGGCGAGGCGGTCGTTGTCGCCGTAGCGGATCTCGGTGGTGGCGACCGTGTCGTTCTCGTTGATCACCGGGATGGCGCGCCACTCCAGGAGCTTGCCGATGGTGGAGCGCGCATTGAGATAGCGGCGGCGCTCTTCGGTGTCCTGAAGCGTGACCAGGATCTGGCCGGAGTCGATGCCGTGGGCCCCTAACACCTCCGACCAGATCCGCGCCAGCGCGATCTGGCCGACGGCCGCGGCGGCCTGGCTCTCCTCCAGCTTCAGCGGCCCGCGCGGCAGCTTGAGCCGGCTGCGGCCGAGCGCGATCGAGCCCGAGGAGACGACGAGGACGTCGCGTCCTCCCTTGTGCAGCTTGGCCATGTCATCGGCGAGCGCGGCGAGCCAGGACGTTCGCACCTCGCCCTTGTCGGAATCGACCAGCAGCGCGGAGCCGACCTTGACGACGATGCGGCGGAATTGACTGAGTTCGGGGCTGGCCATGTGTGTATGTGTTGGCGCGTGTGACGAATTGCTCGGTGTGGAACGGCGGAGCAAACAAGCGGCGCCGGTAAGGCCTGCTTTTGCAGCAGGACGATGGCCGGCGCAAGGCGGCGGGGATGGTAAACGGCGCAAGTTGGCTTTGTCTTCGGCCTTGTCTTGCGCGCCGGTCCGGTTCTAATGCCGGCAACCAAAATGGGCTGGACGAGGAAACGTATGGATCGCCGCAAATTCATGGCCGGATGTCTGGGGCTGCCGCTCCTCGCACAAGCGGGCGGGGCGCAAGCGCAGGCGGGGCTTTCAAAAATCATCTTTCCGTTTGCGGCGGGCGCCGGCGGCGACACGCTGTGCCGGCTGATCGCGCAGGAGATGGCTCCGGCGCTGCAACGGACCATCGTGGTCGAGAACCGAACCGGCGGCGACGGCCTGATCGGCATCAAGGCGGTGAAGGGCGCGAGCCCCGATGGCAACATGGTGCTGGTGACGACGGGCCCCACCATGTATCTGCTGCCGATGGTGGAGACGACGCCGAGCTTCGACACGGCCAAGGATTTCATGCCGGTGTCGCTGCTGGCGCGGTTCGAATTCGCCGTTGTGATCGGCCCGGCGATCGACGCTGCCGATTTCAAGTCATTCGTGGCCTGGCTGAAGGCGCATCCGGACAAGACGTCGTTCGGGGTGCCGAGCAACGGCACCATTCCGCATTTCATGGGCTCCAAGCTCGAGAAGGATCTCGGCATTCCCTTGACCCGCGTGCCCTATCGCGGCAGCGCGCCGATCCTCAATGATCTCATCGGCGGACATCTATCGTTCGGCATCGTGACATTGGCCGATGCGCTGCCGCAGCACCGCGCCAAGGGCGTGAAGATCATTGCGGTCTCGAGCGCGGAACGGTCGCCCTTCGCATCAGAGGTCCCGACGCTGAAGGAGAGTGGCATCGATCTCGTTGCGGACGCCTGGTACGGCATGTGGCTTCCCGCCGGCAGTCCGCCGGAATTCGCCAGCAAGCTCGGCGCCGCCGCGAGCGCTGCACTCGCCAAGCCGGAGGTGAAGGAGAAGCTCACCGCGATCGGCCTGATCCCGGTCGGCAGCAGCGCGGATGGGTTGACGAAGGAGCTCGCCGCCAACACAGCGTTCTGGCAGCCGATCGTGAAGGCGACAGGATACAAGATCGAGAATTGAAGTCTTCTCCCTCTCCCCGCTTGCGGGGAGAGGGTCGGGGTGAGGGGGAGTCTCCGCGGGGACGCCGGCAGTTGGACTCGCGGAGACTCCCCCTCACCCGCCGCGCTTCGCGCGTCGGCCTCTCCCCGCAGGCGGGGAGAGGCAAAGAGCAACTTACATCTTCGCGCGCTGCGCGATGCCGTCCTTGATCGCAGCAAGCTCGGCCTCATCCCAGATGCCGATCAAGACGCCGCCCTTCACCTGGAGCTGGTTGTCGGCATAGGCCGCGATCTTCTCGCGCGGCGTGGTGATGTGGTCGTTCGGGTGCAGCGCCCAGTCGAACAGCTCGGCCTGAAGGCGCGCGATGATGCCGGCGCATTCGGGATCGTCGCCGCGATCCAAAAATTCTTGCGGATCGGTTTCGAGATCATACAGCATCGGGCGGAAGCCGGAGGCGTGGATGTATTTCCAGCGGCCGTCGAACACCATGAACAGGCGACAGCGTTCGATCGGCTGGTTCAGCTTCAGCCGCACGTCCTGCATGGCGTAGTCGTATTCGGAGAACGCGACCTTGCGCCAGTCGGACGGCGTTGGCCCGCGCAGCAGCGGCAGCAGCGAACGCCCTTCGAGGATGTGGCCCGGCACCTTGCCGCCGAAATAATCGACGAAGGTCGGCGCGAGATCGATGCCTTCCACCAGCGCATCGCTGCGCGTGCCGCGCGTGGCGTCGGCCTCCTTCGAGGGGTCGATGATGATCAGCGGAATCTTGGCCGATTGCTCGTGGAACAGGTCCTTCTCGCCCATCCAGTGATCGCCGAGATAGTCGCCATGATCTGACGTGAACACGATCATCGTGGTGTCCAGCAGGCCGCGTTCCTCCAGGAACTTCATCAGCACGCCCATCTGGTCGTCGATCTGGGTGATCAGGCCCATATAGGTCGGGATCACCTTCTCGCGGGCATCGTCGCGCGCCATGTTGCGGGAGTAGCGCATGTCCATATAGGCGCCGAACACCGGATGCGGGCTCGAGCGCTCGCGCTCGGAGCGGATCACCGGGATCATGTCCGCTGTCGAGTACATGCTGGCATAGGGTTCGGGCGCGATGTAGGGCCAGTGCGGCTTGATGTAGGACAGATGCAGGCACCACGGCTTGCCATCGGTCTCGGCCTCGGTGATGAAATCCATCGCGCGCCGCGTCATGTAGGGCGTTTCGGAATGCTCCTCCGGCACGCGCGCGGCCTTGTCGGCATGCACCAGCAGCCAGCCGTTCTGCAACGAGCCGTCCTCCGCTGCGCCGGAATTGGCCCAATGCTCCCAGGGATTGGTCGCTTCGAAGCCCTGCTTGCGGAGATACTCATCGTATTTCGGGCGCGGCCGTCCCGTCGGGTGCAGGCCGTCGTCGCGCTCATAGGGCTCGAAGCCGCATTCGGCGACATGCACGCCGATCATCGACTCCGGCGGGATGCCGAGCGCCTTCATGCCTTCGAGGTCAGGAGCCATGTGGGTCTTGCCGACCAGCACGTTGCGCACGCCGATCTTCCTGAGGTGATCGCCGAGCGTGGGCTCGCCGACGCGGAGCGGCCAGCCGTTCCAGTGCGAGCCGTGCGAGCGCATGTAGCGCCCGGTGTAGAACGACATTCGCGAGGGCCCGCAGATCGGTGACTGCACGTACGCCTTGCTGAAGAGCACGCCGCGCTTCGCCATGGCGTCGATGTTGGGAGTCTTCAGCGTGGGATGGCCGGTGCAGCCGAGATAGTCATAGCGAAGCTGGTCGCACATGATCCAGAGAACGTTCTTCGCGCGCGCCATGCGTCATCCCTGCCGTTTCTTGATTGTTTGATGCTGCGCTATCAGAGCGCCGGTGACAACCTCTCCCATAGTGATGCGCGAGCCCAGTGCCGCACATTCGGTGTCGTCCCGGCCTAGTGCGCAATTGCGCACGGGGGGCCGGGACCCATACTCCCCAGAAGATGTTATGGCGCGAGATGGCAATGACCAATCTTCGCCAAATCGCATTCGGTGGTAATGGGTCCCGGCTTTCGCCGGGACGACGCTGGGGAGATAGTTTTAGGCCGACCAGGGCTCGGCTTCGGCCGCGCTCTTCGCCTTGGCCGACACCGGGGCCTCGCCGATCACGTCGACAAGCGCGCGCAGCGCTTCCTTGACGCCGTCGCCGGTGATGCCGGAGAGCAGCAGCGGTGTCTTCTTGGCGGCGCGCTTGAGCCGGTCCTTCTGCTTCTTGAGCTCGTCCGGCTCGACCGCGTCGATCTTGTTCAGCGCCACGATCTCGATCTTGTCGGTGAGCAGCCCGCCATAGGCGTTGAGCTCCGTGCGCACGGTCTTGTAGGCCTTGCCGGCGTGTTCGCAGGTTGCATCGACGAGATGCAAGAGCACGCGGCAGCGTTCGACATGGCCGAGGAAGCGGTCGCCGAGGCCCGCGCCTTCATGCGCGCCCTCGATGAGACCTGGAATGTCGGCCAGCACGAATTCGCGGCCGTCGGCATTCACGACGCCGAGCTGCGGGTGCAGCGTGGTGAAGGGATAGTCGGCGATCTTCGGCTTGGCCGCGCTGACCTTGGAGAGGAAGGTCGACTTGCCGGCATTGGGCAGGCCGACGAGGCCAGCGTCGGCAATGAGTTTCAGCCGCAGCCAGATCCAGCGCTCCTCGCCGGGCTGGCCGGGATTGGCGTTGCGCGGCGCGCGGTTGGTCGAGGATTTGAAATGCGCGTTGCCGAAGCCGCCATTGCCGCCCTCGGCGAGCACGAATTTTTCGCCGACATTGGTGAAGTCGTGGATCAGCGTCTCGCGGTCCTCATCGAAGATCTGCGTGCCCATCGGCACCTTCAGCACGATGTGCTTGCCGTTGGCGCCGTGGCGGTCAGAGCCCGCGCCATTCTCGCCCTTCTGGGCCTTGAAGTGCTGCTGGTAGCGGTAGTCGATCAGCGTGTTCAGCCCGTCCGCGACCTCGATGATGACATTGCCGCCGCGACCGCCATTGCCGCCGGAGGGGCCGCCGAATTCGATGAACTTCTCGCGGCGGAACGCCACGCAGCCGTTCCCACCGTCACCGGAGCGGATATAGACCTTTGCTTCGTCGAGGAATTTCATGGGCCATAGGTAGGCCAGCCGGTCCCCCGCGGCAACCCGGACTTACCCGCAAATCGGCCGAAATTCCGCGAATTTCGCCCCTTGCTTAACCCCAAGCGACTTCCAACACGACTTCAGGGGCGGCGCCGGATCAGGAATTTCTGCGTGCCCTCCAGCACCAGCTCCTTGCGCTGGTTGAACACGGTGCTCGTGAGCGTCACCACGCCAGTCGAGCGTCCCGGCGCGAGCTCGGTGACCTCGAGCGCGGGATAGATGGTGTCGTCGGCGAACACGGGTTTGAGGAACCGGCTCGATTGCTCGAGGAAGCCGACCAGGGAGTCCTCGACCATGAACGGAAACAGGCCGGCGCCCGGCGCGGTGTGGATCAGGGTCTGGAAGCCGTGGGCGAGCAGATGCGGCATGCC
Organism: Bradyrhizobium sp. WSM2254; assembly: GCF_000472645.1. Taxonomy (NCBI): domain Bacteria; kingdom Pseudomonadati; phylum Pseudomonadota; class Alphaproteobacteria; order Hyphomicrobiales; family Nitrobacteraceae; genus Bradyrhizobium; species Bradyrhizobium sp. WSM2254. The sequence goes on from NZ_AXAB01000052.1 coordinate 45,944, forward strand.
GCGGCTGCGGCAATATTCCACGTCGTAATGCACGGGGTGGGTGTCGCCGCTCGCGGTCTGAAACGCCGCGAACACCGCCGACGTCTGGGTCCGGCTGGGCACCACGAAGCGTTCGCCGACGACGAAATCCTCAAACCAGCGTTGCGTGGGGATCATGCGGTGCCGGGCTGGATCGAAGTCGGTCATGTCAAAGCTCTCTTTGTCGATGAGGCGCCTATCGCTACCGCGATGCGAAGAGTGCGACAATCCGTTCAATTCGGCGGTGGTGGGCTTGTCCTGATCGCCCACGCCATTAAAACGACCGCAAGCGACGCTAATCGCCGGCTTTCCGTGCTCTCTCCGCCCGTCATTGCGAGGAGCGAAGCGACGAAGCAATCCAGACTGCCGCGGTGGAGACAGTCTGGATTGCTTCGCTCGCAATGACGACCTCTCACACTCCGACTCGTTCAATGTCCTTCTTCAAGAACCTCTCCGCCTATGACGACCGATCCGCGCGCCTCGCCGGCATTGCACTCATGGTGCTGTCGATCTTCATGTTCTCGTTCGGCGATGCCATGGGCAAGTTCCTGGTCGGGACTTATTCGGTGGGGCAGCTGCTGTTCCTGCGCGCCTGCGCGGCGCTGTTGCTGCTGTCGCCGCTGATCTGGCGGCAGCGTCACCAGTTCCTGCATCTGGAGCGGCCGCGCCTGCAGCTGTTTCGCGTCGTGCTGTCGACGCTGGAAGTAGCGGCCTTCTTCCTTGCGACGGTCTATCTGCCGCTCGCCGACGTCATCACGTACTATCTCGCCGGCCCCATCTTCGTCACTGCGATGTCGGCGATCTTCCTGGGAGAGAAGGTCGGCTGGCGGCGCTGGACGGCGATTCTGATCGGTTTCTGCGGCGTCGTGATCGCGCTGCGGCCGTCGGCGCAGACCGTCAGCCTGCCGGCGCTGATCGCGCTCGGCGGCAGCCTGTCGTTTGCGACGCTGATGCTGATCACGCGCAGCCTGCGCAAGACGCCCGACATCGTGATGGCGTCCTCGCAATTCGTCGGCACGTTTTCGCTGGGCGCGGTGCTGTCGGCATTCCACTGGGTGCCGCCGACATCAGGCAGCCTCGTCATCTTCGCGCTGGCCGGATGCATCTCGGTGACGGCGCTGTTCTGCGTCAACCGGTCGCTCAAACTCGCGCCGGCCAGCGTCGTCGTGCCCTATCAATATTCGATGATCGTCTGGGCCGTGATCTTCGGCTTCGTCGTGTTCGGCGACGTGCCGTCGATCGCAACCATCGTCGGCGCCGCCATCATCATCGGCGCCGGGTTCTATATTTATCTGCGAGAGCGCGATCTGGGGCGCGGCAATGTGGACGTTAATCCGCCGGCGTAGCCACACCCACAACGTCATCCCGGGGCGCGCAAAGCGCGAGCCCGGGATCCATACCCACAAGAGGTCGTTTTGCGAAGACTCGGAGTGGGCGCTTTGCCTCACACTTCTCCCAGGGATTATGGGTCCCGGGCTCGCGACTTCGTCGCGCCCCGGGACGACAGTGGAGAATGTAGCGGCGCTTCTGCCTACCTCATCCGCCTCGCGCTGCTCCAGCTCTTCAGCGACGCCCACACGCCGCGCGACAGGCGGAAGCAGTCGACGGGCGTGGAGGAGCCCAGCGCCAGGAAGCGATGCAGCTGGACGCCGCTCCACTGGAAGCCGCACTTTTCCAGCACCTTGCGCGAGGCGGGGTTGGTGACGCGCGCGCCGGCATAGAGGTGGTCGTCCTCGAACTCCTCGAAGAAGAAGTCGATCGCGCCGCGCGCGGCCTCGGTGGCGAAGCCCTGGCCCCAATGCTCGACGCCGAGCCAGTAGCCGAGCTCGGCATTGTCGGGCTTCGAACAGTCGATCCCGACCATGCCGACCGGTCCGCTGTCGTGCTCGATCAGGAACACGGTCTCGCTGCCGATCTCGGCGGTGGCGCGGACGAATTCGACGGCGTCGTCCTGCGAATAGGGATGCGGCAGGCGGCGGGTATTTTCCGCGACACGGCGGTCGTTGGCGAGGTGGGCGATGGTCCTGACATCGGCAAGTGTCGGGCGCCGCAAGGTCAGCCGTTCGGTGGCGACGACGCTCGGTCTCGCCTCCCGCAAGGTGGTGCTCGAAAAATCCTGCAACATGTCCGGCTCCGTCGAAGTCACTAAGACAAAACGAAAGGGGAGGCCGGTTTCCCGCCTCCCCTGGAGCCTACTTGTGGACTCCGCCGGTTTGGTCAGGACCCGGCGGACTCCAAATTTGATCCACCGTCTATTCAGCTGCCTCTGCGATCGGGAGCACCGATACGAATGTGCGGCCGTTGGCTTTGGCTTGGAACGTGACGCGACCCTCGATCTTGGCGAACAAAGTGTGGTCCGTGCCCATGCCGACATTAAGGCCGGGGTGCCAGGTGGTGCCGCGCTGACGCGCAATGATGTTGCCGGGAATCACAACTTCCCCGCCGAACGCCTTGATACCGAGGCGCTTGCCCTTGGAATCGCGACCGTTGCGCGATGAACCGCCTGCTTTTTTGTGAGCCATGGCTCGTCTCCGAAATCCTGAGTAGTTCTAGATCAATTCCTTGACGGAATCATTTCACAATTTCTCACGCATCAATTCGTGAATTGGCGTGATCAATTTATGCGGCGGCGTCTTCCTTGGTCGCTTCCTTGGCGACCTTCTCCCGCTTCGGACGCGGCCCCTTGGTGGGCTTGGCGTTGTCCGTCAGGATCTCGCTGACGCGCAGCACCGTGATCTCGTCGCGGTAGCCACGCTTGCGGCGCGAATTCTTGCGGCGGCGCTTCTTGAACGCGATGACCTTGGGGCCGCGCTTGTGGTCGAGCACCTCGACCGCCACGGACGCACCGGCCACCGTCGGCAGGCCCAGGATCGGCGTGTCGCCGCCGACCACCAGAACTTCATTCAGCTGCACGATCGTGCCGACTTCGCCTTCGATCTTGCCTACTTCCAGAACATCATCCGGAGCGACGCGGTACTGCCGGCCGCCGGTTTTGATGACTGCGAACATCGTTGTTTTCCTTCGTGTTCAATCCCGGCCTCGCGACAGTCTGTCGGGGCCGGCTTTTTGTCAGTCGCTATGGGTTTATGCGAGTTTTGTGCGGGCGGGAGTTATCTCTTTGAAAACCCACGCAAAAACAAGCGGCGCGAGAAACGCCCCGCGCCGGGTGTGGGACTTATAGCCGCCGGACGCCGCAAGTCAAGGAAAACCGCCGAAAAAGGCCCGGTTTTGAAGGATTTGGCCACCCGCCCGCCCGTCAGCCGATTCTCCGCCGGCTTTGCAACCAACGGGTTCCCGCGCCGTTGTCCCAAGATTTCGCAAGCGGGCAAGGGCACCCATGGCAACGGACGAACTGGTCGCGACGACGGGCATTGCGCAGCACGGCGCGAGCCGCCTGCCGTCGGTGGATGTCGACAGTTTCAACCTCGAGATCAAGGACGAGGACGGTTTTCTCGGCGACCGCGCCAGCAAGGGCGCGTTCCGCGACATCCTCGACCGCTGGCGCAAGCCGCTGCGCAAGACCGGCGAGGATCCGTTCGGCAAGGAGCCCTCGGACCAGATCAGCAAGAAGACACTGGATGCGATCCTGATCGGCGACGACACCGAAGCCTCGGCGCTGGTCCACAGCGCGATCGAGGATTTCGCCCAGGAGCTCGCTTATGTCACGCGCCGCTTCCTCAAGACCAAGGCCTGGGCCAAGACCGAGCGCATCATCGTCGGCGGCGGATTTCGTGATTCCAGGCTTGGCGAGCTCGCGATCGCGCGCACCGAGATCATCCTCAAATCCGAGGACTTCAAGATCGACATGCAGCCGATCCGCCATCATCCCGATGAAGCCGGCCTGATCGGCGCGCTGCATCTGGCGCCGTCATGGATCTTCGAGGCTCATGACAGCATCCTCGCCGTCGATATCGGCGGCACGAATATCCGCTGTGGCCTCGTGGAAACGAGCTGGAAAAAGGCAAAAGACCTGTCGAAGGCCAAGGTCGTGACATCCGAGCTGTGGCGTCATGCCGATGACGAGCCGACGCGCGAAGGCGCGGTCAAGCGGCTCACCAAGATGCTGAAGGGGCTGATCACCGAGGCCGAGACCGAAGGCTTCAAGCTCGCGCCCTTCATCGGCATCGCCTGTCCCGGCGTGATCAACGCAGATGGCTCGATCGAGAAGGGCGCGCAGAACCTGCCGGGCAATTGGGAGAGCAGCAAGTTCAACCTGCCGGCGAGCCTGAGCGAGGGCATCCCCGAGATCGGCGAGCACGACACCGCGATCCTGATGCACAATGACGGCGTGGTTCAGGGCCTGTCGGAGGTGCCGTTCATGCAGGACGTCGAGCGCTGGGGCGTGCTCACCATCGGCACCGGCCTCGGCAATGCGCGCTTCACCAACCGCCGCAAGGACAATGGAAAAGACCGTGATTCTACCGAGAACGGGAAGAAAAAGGCCAAGTCTGACAAGGAGTAACCTTGACTGGTTAGGTTAAGGGACGGATTGCGTTGCGGTGCATGGGGCACCCGCTACGGTCGAATCGTCGCCTCACCTGGCCGGCGAAGCCGCCCTTCCTGGCCAGCATTTCAATGAGCGGCACCGGGACCGCCAGTGTTTACCGCGTCTGGCGGTCCCGACCCCCTTTATTCGAGTCATCGAGCTTCAGCCCCAGCCGACGCGCTGAAAGAACGCTGCGATCTCCGCGGCCGCGCGATCCGGATCTTCCCGATGCGGGAAGTGACCGGCGCCGGGAAACATCGCGAGATCGAGCGCGCTGAACGTCTCGCCGAGCCGGTCGGTCCATGCATAGGGAAACAGCGGATCGTGCTCGGCCCAGCGCACGCAGGTCGGCACATCGATCTGAGGAAGCTGTGGAGCCTCGCCCTTCATCATCGCGACGCGCCCGGCATGCGAGGCGCGATAATGCGCAAAGCCGCCGGTGAGATTGCCGTCCTGGAAGAAATTGTCGGCGAAGGCGTCGAGGACGTCGTCGAAGGCGTCTTTTCGATGCGCCCAGCCCTTCAGAAAGTGACCGATATAGAGCCGGCAGCTCTCGCGGCTCGCGCCGACGAGCGCCGGCGCCATCTCCATCTGGTGGAAGGACTGGTACCAGATGTGGTTGAGCCGATCAGGCGCCGCCATGCGCGCCCCGATGCCGGGATAGACGAAATCGAAGAAAAACAGCCCCGCGAGCCGCCCCGGTGCCTGCCGCGCCAAAGGCTGCATGACGGCGCCGCCGACATCGTGGCCGACGACCCCGAATCGCTCGAGGCCGAGCCCGTCCATCAGCGCCAGCATGTCGGCGGCATGGCCGTCCGGCCCGTAAGGCCCGTCAGGCTTGTCGCTGTCGCCGAAGCCGCGCAGATCGGGCGCGATCAGCGTGAAGCGATCGGCCAGCCGGGCCATCACCGGCTCCCAGGTCAGCCAGAATTCCGGCCAACCATGCAGCAAAAGCAGCGGTTTGCCCTTTCCAGCGCGGACCAGGTGGAAATCGGCGCCATTGGCCTTGATCGTCAGATGCTCCACGGCGGTTCCTCCCGGGCTGAAGGATGGGGGTGAAAGAGGCAGCGGATTTTCCCCTTTCGCGCCTTGTCTGGCCCGCCATCCTCGCCTATTAACGCCCCCAACCACAGGGGCCCTGCTCCTTACTTGGCGCCTTCAGGAGAGGTGGCAGAGTGGTTGAATGCACCGCACTCGAAATGCGGCATAGGTGCAAGCCTATCGGGGGTTCGAATCCCTCCCTCTCCGCCATAATAAGCCATAATAAAACGGCTTCGAGAAAGCCCCGCAAAATCAGCCTGATGTCGTCGACGTCCGCGCGGATTGCTGCGCCAGCACCGTCCGCGCCGTCACCACAAACGCCTGCGCCGCCGGCGACAATGTCCGTCCCTGGCGCTGCAGCAACGACACCGGTCGGGTGATGGCCGGGCGGATCAGCGGCTTTGCGACCAGCGTCGGAAACTGATCGGCCGGCAGCATCGTCGCGGGGAGGATGGCGAGGCCGAGGCCCTGCGCGGTCATGGCGAGCGCCGTGTTGATCAGCGTCACTTCATAAGTTGGCGTCAGGTGCTTGCCCTGTGCGCCGAGTGCCTGATCGATCTGCATGCGGATCCGCGTCTCGCGCCGCATCGCGATCGTCGGGAATTGCGTCAGCTCGTCCCATGTCAGCGCGCGCCGCGCGGCGAAGTCGGCTGTGCGCCGGCCGATCGCGCTCAGGCGCCCGCGGGTCAGCGTCTCGATCGTCATGTCCGCGAATTCACCTTCCACGCTGCCGATCGCGAACTCCGCGTCGGTTGCGACCAGGCGCGGAACGAGATCGTCGGCGGCAACATCCCGCATGTCGATCTCGATGTCGGGATGGGCCGCACGGAATTTTGCCAGCACCAGAGGCAGCAGCGCCGAGGCGGCGCCGGCCGAGGCGAGAAACGCGACGCGGCCGGCTCGCGCTTGCGCGAGGTCGCGCATGCGCCGCGACAGGCCCAGCGCATCGCCGAGCATCCGTTCGGCCGCGAGGAAAGCCTCATTGGCGGCCAAGGTCGGCTGCACCGAGCGCGTGGAGCGATCGAACAGTTTGACGCCGAGCTGGGCTTCGAGCTGCTGGATCAACAGGCTCGCTGCCGACTGCGTGATCCCGAGCTCGCGCGCGGCCCGCGTGATGCTGCGGGTGCGATAGACGCCGGTGAAGGCTCGCAATTGGCGCAAGGTGATATTCATAGGCAATACTCATGAATTGATGAGTTCTTTCTGGCTTATCTCATAAGCGAGCCTGCAATAAAATGCATGCTGCGCGGACGGAGAATCCGCGGCGAGGCGAGCAGTGGACGAGCAGTGGAGACGAGCATGAGGACACAGGTGCTGGTCGTGGGCGCCGGGCCCGTGGGATTGACCGCGGCCATGGATCTGGCCTCGCGCGGGATCGACGTCGTCGTCGCGGAGATCCGCCATGCCGGCGATCCGCCCAGCGTCAAGTGCAATCACGTCTCGGCGCGCTCGATGGAAATCTTCCGCCGGCTCGGCGTCGCTGCAAAGCTGCGCGACGCAGGCCTTCCCGCGGACTTCCCGAACGATTGCTCCTACCGGACCACGGCGACCGGCATCGAGCTGTGCCGCATCGACATTCCCTCGCGGGCGCGCCGTTACAGCGCAACCGGCGGCCCGGACACCTGGTGGCCGACGCCGGAGCCGCCGCACCGGATCAACCAGGTCTATCTCGAGCCGATCCTGTTCAGCCATGCCGCCGCTCAAGCACGCATCACCATTCTGGCGCGCACGGAAATCACCGACATCGAACAGGGCGACGGCCATGTGGTCGCACTGGCGCGCGACCTCGACAGCGGCAGCTCGCTTCGTATCGAAGCGTCCTTCGTGATCGGCTGCGACGGCAGCCGTTCCCTGGTTCGCAAATCGATCGGTGCCAGCCTGTCCGGCACGCCGGTGATCCAGCGCGTGCAGTCGACTTTCATCGAAGCGCCGCAGCTCAAGGAGTTGATGGGCGCGCACAAGCCGGCCTGGATGGTGCTCTCGCTCAACCCGCGACGCTCGGGCACCACGGTTGCGATCGACGGTCACGACCGCTGGCTGATCCACAACCACCTCAAGCCCGACGAGCCCGAGTTCGATTCGGTCGATCGGGATTGGGCGATCCGCGCCATTCTCGGCGTCGACGAGCGCTTCGAATACCGGGTCCTCAGCAAGGAGGACTGGGTCGGGCGCCGGCTGGTGGCCGATCGTTTCCGCGACCGCAGGGTCTTCATCTGCGGCGACGCCGCGCATCTGTGGATGCCCTATGCCGGCTACGGCATGAATGCCGGCATTGCGGACGCGGTCGATCTCTGCTGGCAATTGGCGGCGCATCTGAACGGATGGGCGCCGGCTGCGATCCTCGACGCTTACGAAGCGGAGCGTCAGCCCATCACCGAGCAGGTGTCGCGCTTCGCGATGGACCATGCGATGAAGATGATGGCGCAGCGCGGCGGCGTGTCGGCGGAGATCGAGGACGACACGCCGCGCGGCCAGGCGGCGCGCGCAGCGCTGGCCAGGGCGGCCTACGATCTCAACGTGCAGCAATATTGCTGCGCGGGTCTCAATTTCGGCTACTACTACGATGTCTCGCCGATCATTGCCTATGACGGCGAAACGCCGCCGGCTTACGCGATGGGCAGCTTCACGCCCTCCACCGTGCCCGGCGCGCGCGCGCCGCATCTGTTCCTGCGCGACGGACGATCGCTCTACGACGCATTCGGAGCCGGCTACACATTGTTGCGGTTCGACCCGGCGATCGATGTGGCGCGGCTGCAATCCGCCGCAAAGGAGCGCGGCATCCCACTCGCGCTGGTCGACATCGCGCCAGACGAGGCGAACGGCGCCTATGCCGAGAAGCTGGTGCTGGCGCGGCCCGACCAGCACATCGCCTGGCGCGGGCAGGTCGCGCCGGCGGACCCACAAGGCTTGCTGGCGCGCATCACCGGCGCCGCAGCGTAAGGCGGCTTGAAGCGGACGGCCCGGCGGCGCAGGCCGCCCGGTCGTGGTTCACAAACAAGAACGTACCGAGGAGGGGAACGTGTTTCACGTTGCAAGGCGCCGCATTCTGGCCGTGCTGACGGCCGCGACTTTCGCCGTGCTGCCGCTGACGGCGGGCAAAGCCGCCTATCCGGAGCAATTGATCAAGATCGTCGTGACCTTTCCGCCCGGCGGCAGCGCCGATACCGTGATCCGTGCGCTCGAGCCGCTGGTCACCGCCGAGCTCAAGCAGAGCCTGGTGATCGAGAACCGCGCAGGCGCTGGAGGCAATATCGGCATGGCCGCGGTCGCGCAGGCAAGGCCGGACGGCTACACGCTCGGCGTCGCGCCGGCGGGCAGCTTGACGGTGAACCCGCATCTCAATTCGTCGATGCCGTTCGAGCTGAAGGATCTCGCGCCGATCACACTGCTTGCGGAAATTCCCTTTGTGCTCGTCGCCTCCGCGAACATACCGGCGCACACGACGGCGGAGACGGTCGCGCTCGCCAAGGCAAAGCCGGGTGCGCTGTCGATCGGACATGGCGGCAATTCGACGGCCATGCATCTGACGGCGGCGCTGTTCACGCAGAGGACCGGCATCGCCATGGAGCTGGTCCCGTATCGCGGGACCGCGCCCGCGACGGTCGACGTCCTCGCCGGACACGTCCCCTTTGCGGTGCTGGATATTCCCGCATCGAGGCAACTGATCCTCGAAGGCAAGCTCAACGCGATCGGCGTCTCCTCGGCGCGCCGCCTTTCATCCCTGCCGGATGTGCCGACGCTGGCCGAGAGCGGCATTGCGGGTTTCGAATCCGTCGGCTGGTTCGGGCTGGTTGCGCCGGCCGGCACGCCCGCCGACATCGTCGCCAGGCTGAACGAGGCTTTCACGAAAGCCCTGAAGGACCCGTCGGTGGCCGAGAAGATCAGGACCCTCGGCGCAGAGCCCGCGCCGATGTCGCCGGAGCAGTTCGGCCGCTTCATCCAGAGCGAAAGCGCGAAATGGGGCAAGCTCATCAGCGAAGCCGGCATCAAGGCGAACTAGAACTGGCATCACGATCGGTCGGCGCCACGCCGACGGCCGCTCCCTCGCGTGTGCGATGCCCACAACCGTGCGCCTGAGCTAATGCGCGGCGATGCCCGCGCTCTCGATCACCCGCTTGTAGCGTGCGGTCTCCTCGACGATGAACGGTCCCATCTCGGCCGGCCCCTTGTTGGCAATCGACACCTGGCCGTTGGTGGCGAGGTCCGCGACGATGCCGGGGTCGGCGAGCACCGCGGCCAGCGCCTCAGAGAGCTTGCCCACGATTCTCGGGTCGGTCCCGGCCGGGACCGAGACCCAGGTCGAGCCGACACTGACGGCGTCCGGGTAGCCGGCCTCAAGCACCGTCGGCGCGTCGGGCAACGCGGGCAGCCGCGCCGTGCCGGTGGTGCCGAGCACCTTGACCTTGCCGGTGTCGATCAGCGGCCTGAGCACGGTGAGGTAGTCGAAGGAGACGTCCAGGATGCCCGACATCATGTCGGTCATCTGGCTCGAGCCCGACTTGTAGGGCACATGGGTCAGCTTGATGCCGGCGGCCGCCTGGAACATCTCGCCGGCGAGGTGCTGGGCGGTGCCGGGGCCGGGGGAGCCGAAGTTGATCTTGCCCGGGTTGGCCTTCGCGTAGGCGACGAACTCAGCCAGCGTGCTGTAGGGCGCTGCCGCGGTCGCGACGAGGATCTGGTTTGCCGAGCTCACGCCGCGGACGTGGATGTAGCTCTTGAGCGGGTCGTAGTTGAGCTTCGCCAGCCCCAGGTTCGGCTGGATCGTCATAGGCCCGCCGGAGGCGTAGAGCACGGTGTAGCCGTCAGGCTGGGTCCGGGCAACGAACTCTGTCCCGATGGTCCCGCCAGCGCCGGGTCGGTTCTCCACCACCACCGGCTGCCCAAGCCGCGTCCGCAGCAACTCCGCGATCTTGCGCGAGACGAGGTCGGTGACGCCGCCGGCCCCGAACGGCACCACCCAGGTGATGGCGCGGTTCGGCCAGGATTCCGCGGCCGTCTGGGCCCCCGCGGCACCCGCCGGGAGCGCCAGCGTCGTCGCTGCGACGAGACACAGGAGCGCCCTCCTCACCGTCCCGACGGGGCGACCGCTCAGGCCCCTGCGCGCGCCAAATCCCATGGATGAAGTCCTCCCTCGCTGCAGTGTGGCCGTTTACGGCCATGTTGACCGAAAGTTACAGCTTTGAGTCTTCTCCAACCATTGGCGCAGTCCGAGCATCTCTTTTGCAGAATATGAAAAGATCGATGAATCGTCTTCACGCCATGGAACTGCTCGTCAGCATCGGGTGCGATCTCTCGCCGGCCGCGCGCACTTCAGCGCGGTATTTTGGCGGGCGCGCAGGCGATCCGTGAGCAGAAGCTTGCCGGCTGACGTGCCGCGGAGCCGTGACGGGTTGAACCTGCCACCGGCGCGATCCGACCTAGTCTAGCAACAGGCCGGCCGGCAGGAGCCAGGTGACCCACGACGATGTTCGACAAGACCTACCGGCAGCGCCTCGAAGCTGATCTGACGCAGTGGGAAGCCGATGGCGTGATCGCGCCGGCAACGGCCGTCTCCATCCGCAATGCGCTGCCGCCGCTCTCGCCCGGCGTCAACATCGCGGTGGTCGTCGGCATCGTCGGCGGCCTGTTGATCGCAGCCGCATTCCTCGCCTTTGTCGCGGCGCACTGGACGGAGATCGCACGGCTGGTGCGGTTCGCGATCCTGATTGCCGGCATGGTCGTCGCGGGCGGGCTCGGGGCGTGGTTCGCCAGCACGGGCCGCACCGTTCTCGCCGATCTCTGCGCGAGCATCGGGGCGATCATCTTCGGCGCGGGCATCGCGCTGGTCGGCCAGATGTATCATCTCGGCGACGACTTCGCCGGCGGCATGCTGCTGTGGTCGATCGGCGCGCTCGCCGCGGCGCTGCTGACGGAATCGCGCGGCGCGCTTGCGGTCGCCCTCGTGGCCGCCTGCATCTGGACCTGCATGCGGATTTATGATGCGCCGGACGCGCTGCATCTTCCGTTCGTGGCGGTCTGGCTCCTCGCCGCCGCTCTTGCGTTTGCGTGGAATTCCCGCGTCGCGGCCCACCTCGTCGCGCTCGCGCTGCTTCCGTGGTGGATCGCGACCTCGTTTCGCTTCGAATTCGATGGAGCCCAGCCGTCATTCGTGCTTGCGAACGGCGCGGCCCTGCTGTTCGGGGCCGGGCTCGCGATCGCGGCCGCACCGTCGCCGAGGGCGCTGCGGCTTGGGACTGTCCTCTCGATCTACGGGGCGTTTTCGCTGGCCGCCGCCGCTTTCATGGAGGTGACAACGGTCGACGACATCATCCGCTTCCGGACCGGTTCTGGTGCGGCTCAACCGCTTTGGGCAATTCTGTGCGGGGGTGCCGGCGTGATCCTTGCCCTCGCGTCCGCTGCAGTCACCAGGCGCGCAGGTGAGGTTCTGGTGGGATGTTCAATCGGGCTCGTCCTGCTCGCGGCGCCGCTCTGGCCGGCATCCACGGCCGGCGAGCCCTGGTTCGCTTATGCCGCCCTGCTCTGCGCCATGCTGTGCCTCGTCGTATCAGGCATGCTCGACGAGGTGCGTCCGCGGATCGTTGCCGGCTGGCTCGGGATCGCCGGCGTCATCGCCGGCATCACCTGGGCGGTGAAGGGCTCGCTGCTGCGCCGCTCGGCCTTCCTTGCGGCGGCCGGAATGGTCGCCGTCGCATTTGCAACCGCACTCAATCGCGCGCTGCCGAGGACCGAGCGATGATGGAGATGGTCGCATCCGTTACAAAACTCTGGCAGCGCATCCCGAAAGCCGTGCTGTTCGGTGTTGCCATCCTGCTTCAATGCGCGCTGCTCGTCCTGATGGTCGCCGATCGCATGCAGATCCTGCGCGACGGCCGCGAGGTGACCTTGCAGACGCAGCCGGTCGATCCTCGCGATCTCCTGCGCGGCGACTATGTCGTGCTGCGCTACGACATCTCGCAGCTGCCGGCGGGCGCGCTCGCCGGCAAGCCGTCCGCCGAGCGCAATTCCGTCGTGTTCGTCAAGCTGGCGCCCAATGCCAACGGGCTTTACGAGGCGGTCTCGGTGTCCGCCGAGCCTGTTCCTGTCACGGCTCCGGAAATCCTGATCCGCGGCCGCGTCAGCTATTCCTGCGGTTCGCCAAGCCCCATCTTCTGCGAGAAGCTGACCATCAAATACGGTCTCGAAAGCTATTTCGTGCCCGAAGGCGAGGGCAAGAAGCTCGAGCAGGCCCGCAACCAGCAGAAGCTGAGGGTCGTCGCCGCCGTGCTGCCCTCGGGCCGCGCCGCCATCAAGCGGCTGCTGCTCGACGGCGAGCCGGTGTACGAGGAGCCGTTGTACTAGCGGTCGATCTGTTTCGCCTTCAGTGCCCGCCGCAGCACGTCCCACATCCGGGGATCGCTCATCTGCGCGACGTTGAATCGCATGAAGTCCGGCGCCGTCTGCGACACGCTGAACACGTTGCCCGGTGCGAGCACGACGTTCTCCTCGAGCGCCGCGCGCGCCACCGCCGTTGCATCCTGTCCGCCCGCGAGATGGCACCAGAGAAAGAAGCCGCCGCGCGGCACAAGCCACGGCTCGATGCCCAGCGCCTGGAGCTTGCGTGCCACCTCACGCCGGGCGCGCGTGAGCCTTTGCCTGAGCTCGTCCATGTGCTTGCGATAGCTGCCGCCGGCCAAGACCCCGGCGATGATGTCGGTCGCGACGGGGCTCGGGCCGCCAAAACTGGTTGCGACCTGGAGATCGACGAGATGCTCGATCCAGTCGGCTCGCCCGGCGATGTAGCCGCAGCGCACCGAGGCCGACAGCGTCTTGGAGAAGCTGCCGATCCGGATCACGCGGGTGAGGCCGTCGAGTGCGGCCAGGCGCGGCGAGCGTTCCGGCTCGAAGTCGCCAAAGATATCGTCCTCGATGATGGTGAGGTCGTACGCCGCGGCCGCGGTCAACAGCCGGTGCGCGGTCTGGACCGATAGCGTCGCGCCGGTGGGATTGTGCAGCGCTGAATTGGTGATGTAGAGCCGTGGCCGCTCGCTGACGAGGATCTCCTCGAAGTGCGCGATATCCGGACCCGACGGCGTGTAGGGCACGCCCACGATCCTGGCCTGATGCGCGCGCAACAATGCGCGAAAGTTGAAGTAGCAGGGATCGTCGACCAGCACCGTGTCGCCGGGGCGAAGCAGGAAACGGCAGACGAGGTCGGTCGCTTGCGTGCCCGAGCCCGTCAGCATCAGCTGGTCGACCGACGCCTCGATCGCGTCTTCCGCAAGGCGCGTCAGCAGCAGCCGGCGCAGTGCGGGCGAGCCGGAGGTCGAACCGTAATTGGTCAATACGCTCGCATCGGTGCGGGCCAGCGCGCGCGCGGCGCGGCGCAGGGCCTCTTCCGGCATCCACTCCGGCGGCAGCCAGCCGCAGCCGGGTTTGAGCACGCTTTCGTCGGCATCGAGCGATTGCCGCGAGACCCAGAACGGGTCGACGGCACGGTCGCGGCGTGGCTCGGCCTCGGTCAGCGCAAGCGGCGGCGTCACGGTCGGCGAGACGTAGAAACCCGAGCCACGGCGGGGGCGGATCAAGCCTTCGGCGGCGAGGCGATCATAGGCCTCGACGACGGTGGAGGGCGAAACACGCATCGTCGCGGCAAGGCTGCGGATCGACGGCAAGCGGTCGCCGGCTCCGAGCGCGCGGCCCGCGACCTTGGCGCGGATCGCGCTCATCACGTCAACGGTCCGGGTGCCGCCCCGGCCCTTCGTCAGCGTTCCGCTGTCCAAGGTGTACTGCCTTCCATATCCATACAGTTTGGCTGGATTGTACTGGATTGTGGCTGTCCCTGCTACCGGGGAAGGCCGAATATCGCTGCTCAAGAAGCGAGGCGGACATGCAGTCTGTGGGCAGCGGCTGGGGCAACGGGCTTCTCGGCGTCATCATCTTCAGCGGCTCGCTGCCGGCGACGCGCGTGGCGGTCGGCGGCTTCTCCGCGCTGTTCCTGACGTCGGCGCGCGCGGTCATCGCCGCGCTGATCGGTGCGGCCGTGCTCGGCCTGCTGCGTCAGGCGCGGCCGCAACGAAACGATCTCGCCTCGCTTGCCATCGTCTCGATCGGCGTGGTGGTCGGCTTCCCCCTGCTGACGGCACTTGCGCTCCAGCACATCACCTCCGCGCATTCGATCGTCTTCATCGGCCTCTTGCCGCTGTCGACCGCGATCTTCGCCGTGCTGCGCGGCGGCGAGCGGCCGCAACCCCTGTTCTGGCTGTTCGCGGTCCTCGGCAGCGCCACGGTGGTCGGCTTTGCCCTCTCCAACGGCGGCTCGGCGTCAATCACCGGCGATCTGCTGATGGTCGCCGCGATCGTCCTGTGCGGACTCGGCTATGCCGAAGGCGCCGCGTTGTCGCGCCGCCTCGGCGGCTGGCAGGTGATCTCCTGGGCGCTGCTGCTTGCGGTGCCGCTGATGGTGCCGGTCGCGATTCTGACCTGGCCGTCGACATGGAGCGGCATCACTGCGCCGGCCTGGATCGGGCTCGCTTATGTCTCGATCTTCAGCATGTTCGTCGGCTTCATCTTCTGGTACCGCGGCCTTGCGATCGGCGGCATCGCGCGGGTCGGCCAATTGCAGCAGCTCCAGCCGTTCTTCGGTCTCGCGCTCGCCGGCTTGCTGCTGCATGAGCCGGTCGCATGGAGCATGATCGCCGCGACCGCGCTCGTGGTCGCCTGTGTCTTCTTCGCGCGCCGGTTTGCCTGACGACACCCCACTAGGTCGGCTTGCCGGGCGGCGCCTTTTCGATCCCGGGCAGTCGCGCGATCTGCTCGGCGAGGAAGTCGACCAGCAGCCGCACCCGCGCGATGCCGGACCGCTCCGGCACGATCAGCATGTTCAGTGGAACGGGAGGCGGCGAATAGTCCGGAAGCACGCGTTCGAGTCTGCCGGCCGCAAGAAGGTCCCCGACCAGCCAGAGATGGGCCGGCGCAATGCCGCGACCGGCAGCGAGCGCCTCTCGTGCGGCAAGCCCGTGATCGACACGCAATCGCCCGGACAAAGGGACCGCATGGCGGACGCCGCGGCGTCCGTGCAGCACCAGCATGTCGCTGCCGGCGATATTGGACATCCCCACTGTCTCGTGTTTGGCGAGATCCTGCGGGCGCGCGGGCCTGCCGCGCATAGCCAGATAGTCGGGCGAGGCCACAAGCACTCGGCGCGACCGGCCAAGAGGCTTGAGCTTCATCGAACTGTCGGTGAGCGGGCCCAGTCGGATCGCGACGTCGACACCTTCGCGCACGAGGTCGATCCGTTCGTCCGTCAGGCTGAGATCCACTGACACGTCCGGATAGCGGTCCTGGAAGGCGAAGACAAAACGGCTGACGTGGAGAACGCCGAAGGCCGCCGTGCAGGAGGCGCGCACCATCCCCGCAGGCGCGCCGCGCGTGCTGCGTGCCTCTTCGCCGGCGTGCTCGACAAGGCGCAGGATCTGCACGCAATCGGCGTAATAACGGCGCCCCTCGTCGGTCATGGTCACCCTGCGCGTCGTTCGCGTGAGCAGCGGCACGCCGACCGCTTGCTCGAGCTCCCGAATGTGCCGCGTGACGGTCGACTGACCGAGACCGAGCTCGCGTGCCACCGCGGACAGGTTTCCCCGCTCGGCGACCCGCACGAAGCTGCGCATGCGATCGAGCGAAACCTCCGGCCTATCCATTTTTCGGCATAATCATATCCATTGCCGATATCTAGCGGAATGCGGCCGGCGGGGCTAGTTGCTGTGCGAAATCATCAATCATTGGTGCTGATCATGAAAGTGTTGATCGTCTTCGCCCATCCCGAGCCGGGCTCGCTCAATGGCGGGCTGCGCGATGTTGCCGTCAGGTCCCTCGAGGCGCAGGGCCATGAGGTGCGGGTGTCGGATCTTTATGCCCAGCGCTGGAAATCGGATGTCGATCGCGCGGACTTCCCCTCGCTGCCGGCGGACAGGCGACTTGCGCCAGCCGCCGCATCCAAGCAGGCGTTCGAGGCCGGCACACTGACCGCCGACGTCAAAGACGAGATCGAGAAGCTGCTGTGGGCGGATGTGCTGATCCTGCAATTTCCACTGTGGTGGTTCAGCATGCCGGCAATCCTCAAGGGCTGGGTCGACCGCGTGTTCGCCTACGGTTTCGCGTACGGTGTCGGCGAGCACAGCGACAAGCGGTGGGGCGACCGTTACGGAGAGGGGACGTTGGCAGGCAAACGCGCGATGCTGATCGTGACGGCGGGCGGCTGGCAGGAGCATTATTCGGCACGAGGGATCAACGGGCCGATCGACGACCTGCTGTTCCCGATCAATCACGGCATTCTCTATTATCCGGGATATGAGGTTCTTCCGTCGTTCGTGGTCTACAAATCCGACAAGCTCGACGGAGCCGCTTACCAGGCGGTTGCCGAAAGCCTGCGCGAGAGGATGCGAACGCTTGCGACGACCC
The DNA here is from genome assembly GCF_000472645.1 of Bradyrhizobium sp. WSM2254. Classification (NCBI taxonomy): domain Bacteria; kingdom Pseudomonadati; phylum Pseudomonadota; class Alphaproteobacteria; order Hyphomicrobiales; family Nitrobacteraceae; genus Bradyrhizobium; species Bradyrhizobium sp. WSM2254. The sequence continues at coordinate 62,925 of NZ_AXAB01000052.1, forward strand.
CGCCCATTCCCTATCGGCCCCAGAATGGCGGCGACTACCTGATTCCGGGCATGCAGCTCCGCGCGGGGCTCGAGTATTCCGCGGCAAGCGGCTTCGCGCTCCATTTCGAGCGGGCCGAGTCGCACGGCTCGCGTGCCGAGCCGGATGCCATGCGGCAGCCGACGGATGTTCGCGCGGCAACAGCCTAGGTCTGCGGATTGCCTCGCATGACGGCGAACGCGTGCGGGATCACGACACCCGCACGTGGTGCGCCGGAAAAGCTTCGAAGCAATCGATCATGCACGGGCGCGAACTCGATCGCCGCGAACGCGCTCACTCCATCACCGTCCGCGTCAGCGTGCTCCTCGCGAATTTCTTCAGCGGCATCGGCTTGCCGAACAGAAAACCCTGCACGAAGTCGAAGCCGAGCTCGTTCGCGGCGACGAGGTCGGCGCGGCTCTCGACGCCTTCGGCGATCGCACACGCGCCATAGCCCTGCGCAAGCTCGACGATGTGGCGGCACACCGTGCGCTTGAGGCGGTCATTGCCGCTGCCGGTGACGAAGTGCCGGTCGGCCTTCAGCTTGATGAAGGGGAGCTTGCCCAGGTCCATCAGCGACGGCCAGTTGGCGCCGAGATTGTCGATCGACAGGCCGATATTGTGCAGGCCCACTTCGCGCGCCACTTCGCCGAGGACATCGAGGTCGCGGATCGCCTCCTCGCTGTCGATCTCGATTGTCAGTCCGCCGAAGGCCGGATGCGTCGGCATGCGACGGCAGAGATCGCGCACGGCCTGCGGCTCCTTCAGATACGAGGCCGGCAGGTTGATCGAGAGATCGACCGGGCTCTGGTGCTCCAGCAGATAGTGCCAGTCCTGCACGGCGCGCTCGATCACGAATTCCGAGAGGTCGCGCAGATGCGGATCGTGCGCCTCGGGAATGAAATAGGCCGGCGGCACCACGCCCCAGGTCGGGTGGCGCATCCGCACCAGCGCCTCGGCGCCGTTGCGGATCAGCGTCCTCGCGTCGATCTTGGGCTGGTACCACAGCTCGAGCCAGCCGGCATGCAGGGCCTCGCCGACATGCACGGCCGGGCTCGGCGCCGGCTCCTCCGGCAGCAGCATCGCGACGCGCTCGCGCAGCGTCTCGGCGGCAAAGGGCGTGGTCAGCGGCGGCAGCATGGCAAGGCCATATTCCTCGCCGACCTGCTGCACGGCCCTGACGATGATCGACTCGCGGGCGCCGACGGCGAGAACCTTGCCGTCGAAGGCCTCGCGCACCAGCGTCTCCAGAAATGTCCCGGGCTCGATGCCGTCGGCGGCGATTCCGAGCAGGATCAGGTCCGGTAATTCGCTCGTCAGCACGGTTTTCAGCTCCTCCGCGCTGGCGCATTCGGTCGTGACGAAGCCGAGATCCTCCAGCACCTCGGCGAGGAAAGCACGCAGATGGCGCTTGCCGTCGGCGACGCAAGCGCGCGGCGTTACCTTTCGCCGCCCGAAGGTTTTGGGCCTTCGTCCGGCGAGTTCTACAATTTGATCGTTCATCTCAAGCCACTCCCGTTCGGCGACGGTGATAGCGATGGGAGCAGTTTCAAATATGGAGGGCTTCAGTCGATTGTCGGATTATCTGGGTAACGTTAAAGCCCTCATCATTCCTAAAATTGTTTGGATTTCCTTCGGGAAGTCTTTACGTCTGACCGCGTGTGACGGATGCATGACACGGTCATCGCGAGAGATTTTTGAAAGCTGCGGCCGGTGCGAGAGCAAGGCCGGTGTCCTGCAATTGGACGACGCCGTTCGCGCTTCGCCCAATTGAATAACGATGGCCTTCAATTGTTTGTGGCCTTGTCGTGCTGAGCCATGCCGACCGCCTTGTAGTCATAGGTCGGATAGAACTCGGTGCGGTACGCGCCCCACGCGGTATCCTCGATGACGCGATTGACTTCGCGCAGTCGCGAGGCCGGCAGCCGCAGCGTGATCACCTGGCCGATGCCCATCATCACGTACCAGCTCACGACCTCGATTCCGGGCGGCGGAAACGCCTTGTGGAATCCCTGCTTGTCGAGCTGCGCATTCAGCTCGTTGAGCGGGCGGGACTGGTCGTGCTTGAAGAAGACGGTGAGCAGCACCGCGTTGTCGGCGGTCGGCGCGGCATTGCCTTGCGGCGGCGAGGTCTGCGCCATCGTCGTCGATGTGAGCGCCAGTGCGCCCGCAAGCAGGGCCGCCTTCGTCAAGATCCGTCGGTTCGATCTCATCGCGGAGTCCTTCCCAATGCTCATGCAGTGCATCGGAGAATAGGAGCGACAGCTACGGCCGAAGAACTCATTTTCGCGCGATGCGCGCATGTTCCGCCACCGCTCGTGACGGTTCTGCGACAATGCGCGCGGCCGCGACGGCGAAAGTGTGAAGCAGATCACATGCCGTTTGCTGCACCTGCGCTATTGCTCGAGGCAGCCGGTGGTGGGCTGTCGAGGATCGCAGCAATGACGACGCGGCGAATATTGTATTGGTGGTTCAGGTTCGTGCTGTCAGGGCGATTTCTCGATCGCTTCCTGTGCCTGCCGCGACGCATTGATTGCGCCGTCGGATGTCAGGTCTGTCCGATCAATTTGCGAAACGCTGCCGCGCCGTCCTGCACGGCGTCGCGTCCCTTCCACGCCAGGTAGGACAGCTTGCCGCCCAGCGTGTCGTGGCTGCGTAGCCGGCGCGAGCCGAGAATGTGTCCGACATTGGCCGGGAAGCGGCTCACTTCGGCGGCCACCAGCGCCGCGATCGCGTCCATCAATTGCTGGAGGCGGACGCCCCATTCGCAATGTTCGATGCCGTCGATGCGGACCTTGAGCGCATATTCGGTGTCGTAGATTTCGGCGAGCAGGTCGCGCGCGATCAGCACCCGGTTGTGCCGGAGCGCGATCCTGAGAGCGAGCCGCTTGTCGTCGAGCCGGTCGAGCACCATGGCAACGACGCAGGCATAGGGCGTGGCGGCGACGTCGGTCGCGCTCTTGCTCGCGGCGGCCCTGGTGGCGAGGTGCACCAATTGCCAGGACGTCTTCAGCCGCCGCGCCACCAGCGCCAGCGCGAAGGGCAGCGCCTCGGGATGAGCCTTCTTGAAGGCATCGAGCCGCGCGGTGATCTGGGCGACCTGGCCGTCGTCGAATTTCGCGATCTTCTCGGGCAGCTTTTCGTTGAACTTCGGCAGCGCGGCGCCGGCGCGCAGCACCTGCTGCATCTTCTTGACGTCGTCGAAGGCGCTGCGCGAAGCCGTATATTGCGCGAGCTTGCCGCGGGCGAACTCGGTGCTCTCAGTCGAGGCGAGGGTGTTCTCGAGGACCTTGACGACCTTGGTCTGGAAGATCGACGCGATCTTCAGCACTTCCTTCGGGTTGTTGGCGGTGACCTGGTCGTTGATCGCCTTGATGTAGTCGCGCGCCATGGTCGGCAGCAGGTCGCGGCAGATCCACTCCCAGATCGGGGTGAGGGTGTTGCGCGAAATTCGCCCCATATTGGCATGCTCGGGTGCGCCGTCGATCAGCAGCAGCTCGAGCGGCGCGAAGAAATAACGCGAGGGGCTGGTGGCGCGCGCCTGGGTCGATCCGTCCTTGCGAAACTCGGCGCGCAGGCGGGCCTGGACGTCGGCCGAGCCGGGCATGTCGATGCCGCACAGCTCGAGCCGCTCGAGCTCGCTGAGCAGACAGCTGCGCGACAGCGGCGTCAGCCTCTGCAAGAATTCCGACAGCCGGTCGATCTCGTTCATGGCACGCAATCTTCCGCAACGATTCCAGCAAGCCCACGGGCTCAATGCATGGAGGCATTTGCGCGCTCTCAATCGGATCTAGAGAAGCAAGTCGCCGTTAATTTATCCGTAAAATCCGGGGGCGGCGGACGACCGTGCGCGAGACGGCGGTTAAGCGGGCCTCGGCCTATCTGCCCAGGATGTGGGCGAAATCCTCAACCCCTGCATGGTCAAGGTCAGCTCCGCGCAAGCATAAATTGTGCCGATGCCGGCGTTTTAGCGCAAAACTGCCAAAATCACCGTAATCTTACGGAGCAAAAAGTTAACCACAGATCGGCCCGGGTTCCGCTAAACAGGTCACATGGGGTCACAGAACGATACGGCGACCGATTCGCGGCCGTCGGAATGGTACGAAAGCAGCACTGCTTCGGCTGAAGAGCTCGATTTCGTCCGCCTGAACGCCGCCCGCGCCAAGGCCGCCGATGAAATGGCCGCCGCCATCGCCCGCGAGCTCAATGGCCCCCTGACTGCGCTCCTGCTCTATATGGGCGAGATCAAGCATCACAGCGATCAGCTCGCGCCGGTTACGGGCGACCGTGCCTATTTGCAGCGGGTGGTGGAGAATGCGCTGACGCAGACCGAGCGCGTTTGCGGCCTGGTCAAGCAGCTTGCCGGTCCCCACAAGGGCGACTCGCCGGTCCCGCCCCGGATCGAGGACGCCGAATCGAAGGCCGCCCGCGTGCCGCAGCCGCAGCGCGTGCCGAGCGCCGAGCTCCTGGGCCTGTCGGGCCAGAAGCGGCTGACCAAGCGCGAACGCGAGGTGCTCCGGCTGATCAGCGAGGGCTATTCGAACAAGCAGGGTGCGCTTCGGATGCAGATCAGTCCGCGCACGTTCGAGAGCCATCGCGCCGAGGCGATGCGCAAGCTCGGTGCGCGCAACACCGCGGACCTCGTCCGCGCGGCGCTGCTGCATTCGATCGATTGAGGTTGTTGTCTTGCGCTGCCCGTGGCGGCGCGGGGCCGGGGCGGCCGATCGCGTTCAGAAATAGTCCTCGGAGAAGGGGCGCGCGCGCGAGACGGGGCGCAGCGGCTTGATCTCTTCCTTCGGCGCGTTCGGAATGATCGTGATGGTCCAGCGGGGAGGCATGCTCGATTCCTGCTCCAGCACCGAGCGCACGAAGCCAGTCACCGTCGACTCGCCGGCCTTCACCGTCGCCATCCGGCCGTTGAACTGTGCGATGCGAAAGCGACGGACCTCCTTCTGGTCCACAGTCTCGTAGGTGAACATGGAAACCCTCCTGGTTTCCCGCGACTATCACCAGCTATGATTAGCCATCTGTGAAAATCCCAAACCGTAGAAGTACGGCGGGATTGCATAGGTCTCGTTATGCCTGCGGATCCTGCGCGCGCGCGGCGGCGTAGGCGGCATCCATGCGCTCCAGGAGATCACTGAATTCGGCCTCGCCGAGCGTCTCCGCGGTCTTCTCCAGCCGCAGCGCCAGCGCCGCGAGCCTGAGATAGCCGAACGTCCCGGCCGCGCTCTTCAGCGAATGCGCTTCACGCGCAATTTTGGCGGTGTGCTGCGCGAGCGAGAGCGTGCGGAACAGTTGCAGGCGTGCGCAGGTCTCGCTCCAGAACACGGCGCGCACTTCGCCGGCGCCGTCCTCGCCGATCTCGCGCACCAGCGCCGCGTACGCGCCCGGCTCGCGCGCGGGCTCGGCATCGAGCGCTGCCTGCGCAGGCGCAACGGTCATTTCAAGCATGGCTTTGCCTGCCTTGGTCACGGTTCGTTTGTCGCGCGGCGCGTCCGGCGCGAGGCTCGGTCCGTGTCTACGGCATTTGAATTTCAGTTCCGGTAGCGCGACAGCGGGTGTTTGCAGGCCGGCATTAGCCGCAGGTTTACCACGCGGCGGCGCCGGTCAGCGCCGGCCGAGCAGACGGTCGTACTGGGCCTTCACGGTGGCGTAGCATTCGCACGCGGTCTGGCGCAGGCCGTCCAGGTTCAGGATCTGGATGTGCCCGCGGCTGTAGTGGATGAAATTGGCCTGCTGCAAGGTATTGGCGACCAGCGACACGCTGTTGCGCCGCGCCCCGATCATCTGCGCCATGGCCTCCTGAGTCAGCAGCAGCCGATAGTCGCCCGACAGATCATGGGTGTGCAACAGGCAGCGCGACAGCCGCGATTCCACCGGGTGGGCGGCGTTGCAGCCCGCGGTCTGCTGGACCTGCACGTAAACCGCAAGCCCATGGCGCGTGAGCAGCGTCCGCAGGGTGCCGCTCTGGTCGGCCGCGATGCGCAGCCGGTCGAGATCCATCATCGACGCGACGCCGGGAATCAGCACGATCGCCGTGTTCAGCGCGCGTGCATCGCCCATGGTCGAGAGCGTGCCGAGCAGGCTGTCGCGGCCGATCATCGCGACCTGCACGTGCTCGCCCTTGGCGAGCTTCACCACCAGCGAGATGACGCCGCGGTGGGGAAAGAACGCGCGCTTGAGCGTCTCGCCGGCCTCGACCAGAACGGCCTCGTGCGGCAGATCGACCGTGCGCAGGTGCGGGCGGATCAACTCGTAATCGTCCGCCGACAGCGCGGACAGGAAACCGTTGGATGGACGCACCATCGTTTCCAAAGCTGCCTCCCGTCTCGTCAGGCAGGGACTTGCGAGAGCGAATTTGCCGATCCCGGCAGGGGCAGGCTCCATCATGTTCCCGTCGGGATATATAGGCAATTGAGACAAGATGTCCGGGTGCGGCGTCAGCCCTGCGAGGCTGTGTGCACCACGGCATCCGATCGGTCGCGTCGAGCTCTCGTCACCGCGGCGCTCCGAGCAGGCGTGAATGGAAGGCCTTGACCGCCGCATAGCAGTCGCAGGACGTCGTCTCCAGCGCGCGCGGGTCGAGGATTTCGATCTGCCCGCGGGTGTAGCGAATGATGCCAGCCCGCTGCAGCGCATGCGCGACGAGAGAAATGGCGTTGCGCCGCACGCCCATCATCTGTGCCAGCGCCTCCTGTGTCAGCGGCAGGATCGCGCCGTCGGAGAGGTCGTGGGCCCGCAAGAGCCAGCGCGCCAGCCGGGCCTCGACCGGGTGCAGCGTATTGCAGAGCACCGATTGTTGCGCATGTGCGAGCAGGACCTGCTCATGACGCACCATCAGACTTCGAAACGGCACGCTCGCGGCGGCGACCGTCCGGAAAGCCGCGATTTCAAGCATGGACGCCGTGCCCGGGAAGAGCACGACCGCGTCCGCCAGCGCGATGCCGTCGGTAAGCGCCGCGCCGCCGCCCACGACGCTGTCGCGCCCCAGCATTGCGATCTCGATCATTTGTCCTTCGGACAAGCCCAGCGTGATCGAAACGGACCCGCCGTGCGGGAAGTAGACGTATCTCGGCGCGGCGCCCGCCTCGCCCAAGACAGATTCCCTGACCATTTGGACGGTCGCGAGATGGGGGCGCAGCAGGTCGAAATCCGCAGCATCGAGCATTCGCAGCAATTGATTGGGCGGGGAGCCGTTCGCGGTCATGCAGGATCAATTCCGACGCGTTCAATCTACGATCGACGCCGCGCCCATCTTGCCGCGCCGCAACAAGAGCATATTGTACAGGTTGTGCTGCTGTCCATATACCCGTTAGAGGGCAGACAGGCTGCCGCATTTGCGGCGGAGATAAGTACTGCGCGCTGATTCGCTCGGGAACCTTCGCGCATCCTGCGAGGCTGCGCAGGAAAAAGCGGCAGGGGGGCCCTCATGAGCCGGCAGCACTGCATCTGCGCTGCGATCGGACGCCGGTCAGTCCGCGCAGCCTCGTCTGTTGGACGAGCGGTTACCGCAACCGGCCGAACCATGGCGCCGCACGGCTGCAGATTTCGCATCCGTCGTTTCCGTTTTCCTGTCTCCGCCAAAGATGTTTGCGACCGTCAATTCTTCGATCCCAACCAGAGGAGAAAGGCGTGCCCCACGGTTCAATTATTGAATCGCCGAAACTGGAAGCTCAAACGGGGACAGAAAATCTGCGCCATATTCTCGTTGTCGACGACGACCCGATAGTGTGCATGGCCATCGAGGTCTATCTCCAGCGAAACCATTTTCGGGTGACGACTGCCGAAGGAGGCGAGGTCGGACTGCGCGCCCTCGAACACGATCATTTCGATCTGATGATCATCGACATCTTCATGCCGCACATGCGCGGCATCGAATCGATCAGGATCTTCCACGAGCGGGCGCCCGCCATTCCGCTGATCGCGATGTCCGGCTACGCTTTCGTAAATCTGAATTCACCCGCTCCCGATTTCCTCCGGATGGCGCTCGAGCTCGGCGCGGCACGCTGTCTGCGCAAGCCGTTCACGCCGCTCGCGTTGCTCGCCGCCATCAAGGATTGCCTCGCGGAGCACCGTTCCGACGACATTATCTCGGCCGCGCGCCTGAGTTAGCGCGGCGCAGGCCGTCGTAGCGGCGGGGTAAGCATCCGTTTACCACAACCGTGGGCCTTGCGGATCCCGGCAGGGCGCGATGCGCTGGTCGCGAGAGCGCTCCCGATTGCGGGCGATCGGCTTCGATCCCACGCGGGCCGTGCATATCGTCCTTCACGAGCAGAACTTTTCGCGCGTGTCGTCTCGCCGTTATCGGCGCATTTACCTAACGCTTCCTTGCGTGGCGGTTCGGTGCCGGTTTTGCCGAAAAGTGCTGCCGCATGCGGCCGAACCGCAAACTTCTCTTCAATATCCGTATTAGCACGGAGGATGAAATTAACGGGACCGTGAAAGGGGTTGTCTAACGATCCACGCGCGGACTTCCGTCGATGCCAAGCGTGGCTCAGGCGCCGAAGCCCAGCTCAGTAAGGCGTAGCTCATGGATGATCTGTTGCGGGAGTTCTTGACGGAGACCAGCGAGAGCCTGGACACCGTCGACAATCAGCTGGTGAAGTTCGAGCAGGAGCCGAACAACGCCAAGATCCTGGATAACATCTTCCGCCTGGTCCACACCATCAAGGGTACGTGCGGCTTCCTGGGCTTGCCGCGTCTGGAAGCGCTGGCGCATGCCGGCGAGACGCTGATGGGCAAATTCCGTGACGGCATGCCGGTGACGGGGCAGGCGGTGACGGTGATCCTGTCCTCGATCGACCGCATCAAGGA
>NZ_AXAB01000053.1:0-67282 GCF_000472645.1 Bradyrhizobium sp. WSM2254
CCCTTCACGCCCACGCAGGGGCAGTATCTGGCTTTTATCCACCTCTATACCCGGCTGCATCGCAGGCCCCCGGCCGAGACCGACATGCAGGAATATTTCCGAGTCAGCCCGCCGTCGGTTCACCAGATGGTGCTGACGCTGGAACGTGTCGGCCTCATCAGACGGCAGCCAAGGACGCCTCGCAGCATCGAGGTCCTCATTGATCCGAAACTCCTGCCGGAGCTAATCTGACCGCCGCACCCAACCTGTCAAAATCACTGTGCAGAGCCACTAGGTGATCGGCCTGATTCGGCGCAGCAGCGAGTCGGCATACTCCTCGCGCTCGCGCATGAAGCGCTCTTGATGCGCTTTGAAGCACTCGACCCGCTTCCTGATCTCATCGCGTTCGCTGGCGCCATAGTCGGGCAAGCTGAGGCCGACTCGCTCGTCGACTTCTTTTGGGTGCGGCCGGGGCCGCTCAATCTCCACCTTCAACGATTTGGCGAACGCCATTGTTTCAGCGACGAGCGCATCGAGTTCGCTCTTCCAGTCATGCATTGACGTACCCCCCACGACTCGACCACGCTAGACGAGCCAGTTCATCACAAGCCAGGCATGCGACCATGGCGCAGACGCCAATCGCCAGATAGGGCAGCGTATCCCTCATCCGCTTCCTTGAAAAAGGCCGCCAACAATAAATATTGCCGGCGGCCCTCCGGGTTCAAAATGCCCATCGTGAAACAATGCAGTCCAGCCCCGGTCGCAACGATCCTAGACCTAGAACGCGTCGTTTCCTAGTTTTGCCATTCAGGAAGCTTAACGTAGCACGATGCGGCCCCCGCTGGGAACAGGGTGCGGTCTGGAAGGGATTACCACCACCCTCTTTCAAACAATGTGCACGGCCTGGACCTCTCTCGGACGGCTTGCATCAAGGCGTGTAATGGTCTTGTCCGACGCGGTCAGCCGTATTACCGCGACCGCAAGAGGTGTTGGCCAAGATTAGCAGTTGGTGACGTCCGGCCATACATCGTAAACTGGATTTCTGAGTTAGTGAGCGGTCGAAATGATAGATTGTGTGATTGTTCGGGCCTCTGGCAGGCAATTAGACCATTTGCGCGAAGAGGCATCGCGCATTGCACGAAAAAACAAAGTCGGCTGGTCGATTGAGCGGGGCTCCGAAGGGGCGCATTTTTCTTCGAGGACACAGAGGCGAAGAAGGCATTCGTCTCGATCTGCGAAGAGACTTCGCTGTTTCGTATAGAGATGCTAAACGGCCGAGGTCATGTGCAATACGTAGCGATGAGCCAAAGTGACACTGTGCCTTTTCAGGCGCAGATTCACATGACTGGGAGAGGATTCGATCCGAACAGAGAGCCAGCAGAAAGGCCAGCGTGAGCGGCGGTGGGCTCGCAAGCCTGCTCCCTTGGCGAATGCGTCCGAGAAGGAGCGATCGACACTATCCGCGGCAACAAGCTTCCGCTTGATGAGACCCCAGCGGAAGTAGAGGTCGATCGTGCCCTGCTCGTCTTTCGTCACACTGTCGTCGATCGGCACAATGCGCACCTTTGCGCGCGCGAGCCAATTCAGCGGCACCACGGCCGGCGATATGGGATTGCCGGAATGCCGGCCACCCTGTAAACGATCCCGGCACGCCGTCCGGCCGCCTTTCAGCGATTGCCCGCGGCGGGGGCCTGTAGCTCAATGGTTAGAGCCGGCCGCTCATAACGGTCTGGTTCCTGGTTCGAGTCCAGGCGGGCCCACCATTCTGAACGCTCAGGCGGAATCTGCCTCTTGCCGCCTCCTGAGCCGAAGGGTGGCGCGTCGATTTTCGCAATGATATCGAAGGGTTCGCGGTAGGTCACCGAGAGATGGCCTTTCTTCCAAGTGCAGTTCGATAGTGCGAATTTCAGAAGCCGCTTCTTGTCTGCGACGCTACGCTTCTCGAAAATCTCCTGTGCCCGATCGGCAAGGTCGAGAAGCCGAATACCATCTTCAAGGTAGGATTGGTCGGCCGCTTGGTGGAAGGACAGCTCTCGCAGCAGGGTCGCCTGTTCGTCACGCCATTGCGCTGACGTGCGGTCAAAAAAATCGCTGTCTATGCGTCCGTCCAGCTTATCCATGTACATCGCATGGAGGCGCTTCTGGATGCGATCGTATTCACCCTGGAGCCGGATGACTGCCGCATCGTGCTCCTTTCGCTGGTCAGCGTGGCTATCCCGTAGAGCCTCTTTCAGCCAAATGAGTTCATCTTCGCCAAATTTAAGCCTTGCGAGAGCCTCACGGAACTTCTCTTCCAAGACCTCCTCACGAACGTACCGCTCGCCACAGTCCCCCTTGAAGCCGGTGCAGTGATAGTAAACGTATCGGCCCTTCTTAAGTTCGCCGACGAAAGCGCAACCACAATGCCCGCACTTGATGGCGCCCGAGAATGCGAACTCATGCTTCACGCGGCGCAAATTAGACAGATTGCGACCGTCGAGCATTTGCTGGACGCGTACCCATAGCTCTCGGGTGATCAGAGGCGCATGCTTACCGGTGTAGACCCGCTCCTTCCAGACGAAGTCGCCGCTGTAAATGCGATTACGAAGGATGTGATGAATTCGGCTCTTTCCGACCGTTGAACCTGTAAGGCGGTTCACCAGCCCGGCGTTGCGCGCCTTTTCTGTCAGTTCGTCAATTGAGACGCCGCCCCCTGCATACCAGCCAAAGAGTTGCGACACGATCGGCCCTAGCGTCGGGTCAACCTCGATCGTCTTGCGCCCATCAGACCCGACCACGTTTCGGTATCCGATAGGAGCTGATGACGGCCAGATACCTTGCTCAGCTTTCTCTTGCATGCCCTTGCGGGCTTCCTCGGACAGATTGTCGACGTAGTTCTTTGCCATTAGCACCTTGATGCCGTGTACGAACTTTTCTGATGACCGCGAGTCATCGGAAAGAACGATACCCTCCTTCACGAGGTGAATCTCGATGTCGAGGTCGTCGAGCGTCACCCAATCCCGTAGATTGCGATACAGGCGGTCGGTCTTTTCGACGAGCACGGCCCGAACATCGGGGTGCTTCTTGAGATAGTCCACCATCTCCAAGAAATTCGTGCGACCGGCCATCTTCGCCGTTTCGACGTCGATGAACTCCTTTACGATCGTTAGCTGGGCTGTGGTGGCATAGGCCTTCAGCAGCTTCTGCTGGGCCGGAATGGAGAAGCCTTCTTTGTCCTGTTCCTTGGTAGATACGCGCGCGTAAGCAACGACCTTGGCGACCGCCGGAGTTGCTCTCTGCTGTGATTTACCGCGCATGATTTTTCTCACACATTATGTTTCTAGATTCTGCCTGTGAGCAGAGTCGCATGCAATGAGAAAGTAATTTTCTGCACGAAAAGTGATGTCAGCCGCTAGCTCCGCTTTCGGTGCTGCTCACTGGAGCCGCATTCGCGACATCAGCTTGCTTCTGTGCGCGGCGATCTTCTTCATCCCACTCGTGCAACAACTTGAAGAAGCCGGTCATGTTTTCGATGATCTGCCGAGCATCTTCACGCGTCAGTTCACGACCATATTTCGGCCCCCAGAACGCGATGGTCTCATCAAGGAATTCTGGGGTCGATTTCGCGGCAAAATAAGAAGTGCTGCCATGGCGCAGAGCCTCGGACCCGCCCTTGCGGATCCGAGGCCTCTTACCTCTCGTGCGCTTGGCGCCCACGGCTTACTCGACCCTCAAACTTCTTTGGCGAGGGTCTTGGTGCGGCGCTTCGTGTTGGGCCGCCGCACACGAACAGGGGCGACCTCCTGTGACTGATCGTCCGTGGCTTCATCGATGCGCCCGCGAACGACTGCGGCAAGCAGGTCCTCGGGCGAAGTCAGCATCAACTTGCTCTGTGTATTTCCTTCTTGGTCCGTCCAGGCCAACCGGCTCAGGTATGACTTCGTCGGCGTGAAGTTCTCGGCAGGCACGAAGGTCTCGACACGAAAGCCGACGGCAGGGTTCGTCGCCGCGCGATCGTTGGCAAGAAACCGGAAGCCGTGATCGGCCGCGAGTTGTTCTGGCGTTTCTTCGGAAAGGACACTGTTGCGGTCGAGCAAGACCACTCGCGCCTTGAACTCGCGTTCCGACCGCAAGGGATTTGCCGGCGGAACGAAAGGTTCGAACAGCGCAATCTGTTCGATGGGGATTAAGTGTTTAGAGATACGGATGACGTTCTGCATGATGTGCTCCTTTTTGTTGACCTGACGAGCACACCGCATTGCGGTCTCTGGCCGCAACGAGCCGCTTTGTCGAAAAAGTTTTTTTCAAGCAAATTGAGCGGTGCTCGTCTCAACGCACATCGCAGAGCATCGTGAATTCGTGTAAGACAGAAACGCGATATCGAAGTTTTCGCTTACACGGGCGGACGGCGATGACAGGATTGAAACGCAAGGCCTCTGAGGGGATAGACAGCGTAACGGGTTGGACTGCAGATAGTGATCAGAGTGCGGCCGCATTTGTGCTTTTCAACGAGCTTGTCGCTAGTCGCGACCGGCTGGCGAGTTTGCCACCGCTTACGCCGCAAGACCTCGAAAGGGTCGAGCAAGCCATGCACGAGGTCATTTGGTACTTCCTGACCCCACCGCAGGGCCGGCGTACCGAGTTGCCTTTGCCTGAGCCGGCCAAAACGTTCCTGCTTAAATGCGCCCGCAACCGGGCTCTCGACCTCTACGTGGCGACAGTAGCTCTGGTGGCGCAAAAGCTCGCCGCCTCTGATCGCGAGCCGTCTAGTTTACGAGGGGAACTAGCCGCATTGCGGGATGGGTTGGACGCCTTGACCTTCGACCACCGGGCGACCAAGACCAGCCTGCTGGCGGTGCTACGGGACCTGCGGAAAGACCTGGATGAGCGGATCGCTCATGTCGCCTCTACCCCGCCAAAGGGCTATCGGTTTGCGGTGCCGCCGGAGAAATACAAATCTCGGAAGAAGAGGTCAGAGAAGCCCGACCAGTTCTTCGGGCGTGTCTATGCTGCGCATGTTCCAAGGGGCCTGACGCAGGCCGATATCCGAAGAGCCGACCCCGCGTTTTACAACGTGCTGCATGTTTGGTGCTCGCGCCACGAGAAGAAACTATCGGGTCTCGTTCCCGCGACGCGGACTCGTCGCGGCTGATAGGTGGGATTGATTTTCCTCACTTTTTTGGGCAACCCATAAGTGCGCCTTCGCGAGACCAACCCTTTTCCCCGACCCTCTCCACCAACCCCCGATTGCCGTCGCCCGTCCTTTCCGACCTGCCGATTTCCTACCCCGCCACGCTGCGGCAAGCGCCCGATCGAACGCCTTGCTGCTCACGTTTCGGCCTTACCCGGACGCTCCGCAGGTGCATCGCCGTGCCCCGGCAGGAACGCCCCGCGAGACAAACGGAGTGCAAAAAAAGCCGCTGGAGCGGGTGCCCCAGCGGCTAGCGGTAAGCGACGGGTTACGTCGGCGCGGGCGCGTCGCCGTGGTCGGCGGGGCTGCCGCCGCTGCCGGCGCGGCGGCCTTTCTGGTCAATCAGGACCATGCCGGGGGTCATGGCGACGAACAGGGGCGTGACGTGGGTGCGGCGTGCCTCCTCCTCGACATGGGAGACATGGACGATGGCGGCAGTCCTCTCGCCGTTCACGGTACACGGCAGGAGCATGAACGGCTCCCGCGTCAGCACGGAGGTCGTCAGCGCCTCGAAGGCTTCCTCCATCCACGGGTCGATCTGGCTGACCTCCGCCGGAGCCGCCGCGCTGGCTTTCCCTCGGGCAAGGATGACGGGCGCGCGATTACCGGCCGGGGCCGGATTCGTGACGAGAGCCGCCGTTTCGCGGGCCTCGGCCTTGATGTCGCGGAAGGCGATCATTGCGCACCCCATTCCGCCGCCTCAACTGCGGCCGCGAGACTCTCGATTGCTCTGTGCGTACTCTTACTGAACAGATACGAGACTAGCTCGTGATTGAGCATCATCAGCACATCCTTCGCGCCGATGTAGAGGTCTTCGGCGGCGAGACGCGTCGCCAACTCCTCGGAACGCCAGGTTAGGGTTTTCCCGTTGGGGTCCTCAACGGTGATTTCATTGACCGGTAGCTGCCCGCTGAACCGTTCGAAGTGAAGCTTATCCGGATCGAGAGCCTGGGCGGCTGCCATGGCTTCGTTCGGACTGCGCGCTGCAACCTTGGTTTCGGCGAATTCGGTGTCGGTGCTGAGTTGAACGTTATAGATAGGCATGATGTCTCCTTGTTCTTGTTGCTTTAGCGTTCCTTGCGGAACGTGGAGTTCTTCGGCCGGGCGGCATCAGCCACAGCCGTCATCGCCGACACGGGGGGCGGCGCTGCCCGCTGCGCCGCCCCGTGGTGCGGGCTGGCGATTGACGGCAAGGCGCCGTCTGGCTTGCTCCACGATTCCGCAAGGTGCGCAGGCAACGAGACGAGCGAGCGATAAATGATCGAAGCGGTAAAGTAGGCCACGGCAGATGGCACGAGCCGAGCCGTCAGTAGAAATGCCTGCCGTCCTTCCAGACCCGCAACATGAGGGTGTTGACGTTCGTGCCGGCGGCACTGAACGAGCCTGCGGGTAGATCGTCAAACCGCGCGCGCATCTTCTGCATCAGCGCCCGGAAAGCGACCGCCTTGCGCGTTTCGCGGAACTCGGTGCCGGCCGACATAATCGCGATGAGAAATCCGTCTGGCTTCAGGAATTCGAGAGCGTGCACGACGTGATCGATGTCGCGCTCGCGATCGAAGGGCGGGTTCATGACAACGCGATCGTAAAGGCGCTGAGGATCGGGCTTCAGCGCCAGGAAATCGCACTGATAGACGTGGCGATAGATGCGCTCGCCGCGCAATGCTTCGGCGAGCGCGGGCTGGATCTCTACGCAATCGACGAGCGCCCGGTACGTATAGCTTTCGGACCTATGGTGTTCATTCCCGGCGCGGATCATGGCGCAAGGGCGCGCGAGGTTACCCGTTCCGGCGCTGGGTTCGAGGATGGTAAGCGGCGGGTCCTCCTTGGCCCGGTAGAGCGCCGTTGCGTCTATGACGCGGTCCGCCACGCCATCCGGCGTCGGATAGAAACCGTAGTTTTTCGCAAGGCTGGTTTTGGGCGTGAACAAACCGCCGTCGTCTTCGGGCGTTTGGCCGTCCGGGATCACCTCGCCGTAATAATCGGCGAGAAGCTTATTGACCTTCTCGACGAGGTCATCGCGCTTGAACCAGACGTGGGCGTTTCCGTTCTTGTAGACGCATACCTTGAAGAAATCGTTTTCGACGATGTCTTGACGGGGGCCATGTCCCCAGCCTCGGCGATGTCTGAGCATTCCGACGATACCGCCGTAGCTCGGCGGCACCGCAAGGCCTTCGATGACGAAAAACGTGCGCTCGATGTCCAACAGCGTCGCTTCCATATCGCGGTGATAATTCCACCAGCCATGCTCGTCGAACATGCGATCGAGGATGACGCGGCTTCCGATCTTGAAGCCGTCATGACTGCGAAACCGGCGATCGAGCTTCGAAAAGCAATTGGCGATGCCGCGCTTGAATATCGTGTCGGCATCGGCGATGAATTGCCGCAAAGTAGCGTAGATATTGTCGACCGTCGCTTCGGGCGGATCGGTCAAGAGCTGCTGATAGAGCTGGTCTTTGGCTTGCCGATCCATGAAGCGTTCGAGATCGGTCAATCTGATGACGGCGCTCCATAAGTCGGTATCGACGATCTTGCGCGCCTGCCCGAGATAGTTATCCCGGTTGGGTAGCTCGGGCACGGCAAGAAACTGTGCCTTCTCGTCGCGCTGGTGATGATTGTAACGGTCCTCATCTGCGCAAAGCTCCTTTCCCGCGCGGCAAGCCTTTTCGATGGCTTGCGACGCACACGATAACGCTTGATGTGCTTCGCCGAAGAGTGACAGGGCGAGGTTCCGCTTTCCGACAAGCGCTTCGACAGTAGCGCGGGGCATTAACCCGGTCCCCGCGGCGTGAGTCTCCTCGATATCGGTTGTCGCGGGTGCGAAGGCTGCTTTCATGGCGTCCCCCCTCACGCCACGATGCACTGATGAAGGCGGGCTTCCTTGGCGTAGGCCGAAAGCGACTTGTTCGCCTCGAAGTGGATGTCGCGCTCGATGCGCAGGCCTCCGGGGCCTACAAGCTCCTCGATTTCGCTCAAGCTGACGTTGCCGAGCTCGGGAAAACCCAAACCGAGGTCGCAAAGTCCAAAGGCAATGTCTTCATCTTCCGGGTCGAGTTCAGAGATGAGCCACGTCGCGCCTCCCCATGGGCAGAACAGTTTGACGACGGGATTGAAGTCCTGTTCGGCGAGTCCGTTTTCACGGAGGATGGCGTTCGCTCTTCCGTTTGCGAGCAACTCGGTGCGTTGTTCATCGAGTAACAATTTCATTTGGGGGTTCCTTTCTTGGTCGTTGGTTTTCGGCGCTGGGCGCAAGCCCGCGCTTGAAAACCAATGGACAGCCCTCTTTCGGGGTAGCGGGATGCAAGCATCCGCGCGGAGGGTCCGCACGAGGGGCCCCATTCAAAAATCAAAATCAAAAAGCATGGGGAGGCGTGTGGATGCCGCGCGGACTTGTCTTGTGCTTGCAGCCCGCTGGAGGGGTGTCCCCTCCTAAAGAGAAATGCGCGCGATAGCGCGGGGCACCGCGATCGTTACCCGAAGGGCCGAGACCCTGCGTAGCCTCGTGCGAAGCAGGGGCTCGGGGCGCGAAGCGCCTAGAGCCGGTTTCCGGCGAAGCCGGATGCCCCCTTCTAATAAGTTTGGACGTAATCCTTCTCGCCGGAATTCCGGCTGAGTGATATGTTCTTCACATGGATAGGAAGAAGGTGGATGCTGAGCTTGTCGTGCTGCGAGGTTTTATTGACTTCGTAAACCGTCAGGTTGGCGTCTATTGCGACTGCCTTGCTGGCTTTCAGGGAAACAAGGTGCGCGTCGAACGGCAGATGCCGCGCCTCCAGCGGCCGACCAGCCGCAAGATCGAAGACGGTCAACCCGTCATTACCTATGTGAGCGTCGAAGATCCTAGTCGTCCGGACGTACTGCACCATCGCATCATCCGGGCTGACGAATTCATCAACGTCAATTCCGAGGCGGCCTTCAACGAACAGCAGGTATGCTGGGCGATTGTGGTATTCATCTTTGCGTATTGGGATGAGGAGATTCGGCCTCAAATTGCGAGCATCCGGGGTATCGCGCCCAATGAGGTCAAGCTTGATGAGATGGGCGACCTGCGTACCCTACGCAAGGTGATCATCCATAACGGCGGGACGATTGCTGCCAACGAGCACGCCAAGTTAAAAGTCATGGCCGACATCTGTCACCCGGATACGCCACTATCCTTTACCCATGACCAGATGCACACGCTGTTTGTGCACGTGAAGCGGTCTATCGCCCGGCTTATTCTCGAACATACCGGCCATCTCCCCGGAGCCCCCGACGCGGACTCCATTGTGGGTGTGGCAATCTCCAACCATCGGTGACGCGGTCTGCTGCGAAATCCTAGGCGCATGCCGAAGGACCATAATCCGTGGTATTTTCCGGGTGGTCATTGAGAGCGATTCGGTATTTGCCGTTTTCCAAACGAGGACACGATGGTTGAAAAAGGTCCCGATGAGCGGGGCAAAAAGCCAACGCTCAAGGATGCCATTTACGGTCATATGCCATTGATCGATACGCGCCTTGCAGCGGACGAATCCCTTCTCGCTGTTCGTCCGTTTGAAGCGGCCGCGATGTTTGTGAAGGATTGCGTCTTCGAGGTCAGTAACGATCCCGACAAAGACGATTTTGCGGCCAAGCCATGGTTTGCGATCATCTATCACCACGTTGAGGCGTGGTATCGCGAGACATACGGCGACGCGATGAAACGCGGCGCCGGCAATGTGGCTTGCGGCGTGGTTCTCGTCCGCGATCTGCCGGTCGAGTTGGCGGTTCCTTTGACCCGAAGCAAGGTTGAAACGCCAGGCGAAACTGCGTGGCTATTCTTTCCGGTGACCGTCGAGCAGGATGAGGACCCTCTTGACTGGCTAATGGCAGCGCCAAGCCTTGCAACACTCAACAAGGCAGCCAAAGAAGGGGTTGGCAAGGATGCGGTCGCCATAGCGACAGCCCTTCGATCCATCCGGATCGACTTCATGGGTATAGAACCGCACGACGATGCGGTTTTCGGCCTATTGGAGGGCGTGCTTGCGGAATTTGAATCGGCGGCACGGCAGATGCTCCGGGCAGAACCAACCGGCCGCGCAAGCGCGTTGTGGACGCTACAGATGGCCGTGGAGCGAACCTTGAAGGCCTTCGCCCAGCACAAGGCCGGAACGTTTCGGCAGATTCATAATCTCTATGAGCTGTTCGACGACGTGGCCGGTTACGGGACCGGCGCGGATCGAAATCTCTTGAAAAAACTGCCGCGTGATCGTGATGTCATGAGCGACCGATACGGGCTGCGCGGAACACCCACGATTTGGGAAACCTACGAGGCTTACAAGGCCGCTTTGTTGCTGGTCAGTAGCTTATCCCGTCATTTCAAGCGCAAGATCAATGTTGGCGGTGGCGGCGTCTTGCTGCGCAAGCCTCCGTGGACCACGTTGCCGTCAGAGCAAACCAAAGCAGAATTTGGGAAGGCCACCGCAGGTGAGCCAAGTGGCTAAATTTAGTCCGCGTGGCGATTTCCACCCGCCGGTGACGGGGTCTGCCGTTGACGGGCAGCCCTACAACCCTAAATCTCTTATGGGCACCGCTCCGGCCTTTGGTCCATAATCGCGGCACCCCACTGGCCTACCAGCACTGCGGAGCCCCGATTGGCCCCAATAGAGATTTTCATTGGCGCTCCGATTGAGCACGCTTCCGAGCGGGCTACTCTCCAGCGCGCCTGTGAATTTTTGTCGGCGCAAGGCATTCCGGCGGTCATCCTTGCGAATGCGAATTTTGGTGACCGGCAGGTCGATCTCGTCATCGCGCTCGACCGGGCCGTGCTTGTTACCGAGTCAAAGGGATTTACTTCCGCCGTGCGCGGGGGCCACAACGGCGATTGGGAAGTTCGCCTCGCCTCGGGGGTCTGGAAAAAGACCGGCAACCCGTATCGCCAAGCCGACAGCGAGAAACTGGCGTTGCGCGATGCGATGCGAAGCTTCGCGGGGACCGATGTCCCTTATCCGAGTGCGGCCCTGATCTTCGTTCCCGCCATCCCAGCGGACTCGGTGATCCCGCAAAGCGATTTCAAGGTTTCGATTGGCGGGCTCAATGAACTTCCGCAGCTTATCACATGCATGAAGCGTGACGGATGGCCGCTCGATCGGTGGCGTGCCTTCGCAGCCCATCATCGGTTGCTCGCAGTACCGTCAATCGACGCGGCCTTGAGCCCGGAACTGCTCGAAGCCGAACAATTACTCGGTGCCTACAGCGAAGCTTTCATTCGAACCTACGGCGGGCCGGCGTCCGGGATGATGGCCATGTCCTGCGTCTGCGAAAGCAAGACACTTTCGTCGGAGGACGTGCTGGAACGGTCCACACGTGATGACAATCTATTGCTGACGGGGCCTTCAGGCTGTGGCAAGAGCCTGCTCTCCCAGAAGATCGGAATCATCGGCTTGGCACGCGGAAACGTGCCCATCATCGTCCCAGCGAAGGATTTTGAAGGAAACTTGCGCGACGTGGTGAACCGCGAAGCAGCCTTGCTCGATGCAAGGTCTGCCGCCGCGGTACTTTCCGCTGCACGGCGGCTCAACCGCCGCCTTGAGCTAGTCGTGGATGGCTACAACGAATGCACGCCAGCGGAACGACAGCGCTTAACGCGAAGCATTGCGGCGGCCGTGAAGCGGTATGATGCGCGGGCCGTCATCTCCAGCAGAATTCCAGTCGAGCGCGGCGATCTCTTGCCCGCGCGCAGTTATGCGGTACAGCTTCCAGACATCAAAACCAAACTCGCCATCGCGCAACAAGCCGCTGGCGATGTTTCGGTCGAACCGTTCACTGAATTGCTCGGTACAATCAGCAGCGGCCTCGAAGCCAAGATGATTGGACAGTTGGGACAACAGCTACCGCTTGGCACCAGCAGATATGGTCTATTCGACGCCTATGTGCGTGAGCGGCTTGGTTCATTCGCTTCCGACGGCATCCGCGCCTTGTCCCGTATCGCTGGCATGATGACTACGCGCATAAGTTTCGGGCTTTCCGTTCGGGAGCTCGATCGCCTGTCAGACCGCGAAGGCGTCTCAGGCGCTTTATTGCAGATATTTCAAGACGCTAACATTCTGGATAGGCGCGGCGACCGGGTGAGTTTCAGCCATGAAATGTTCCTCAATGTATTCGCAGCCGAGGCGATACTCCGGCGCGCGGGTGATGATCCCGAAGCGGTGGTGACGGCGCTACGGTTGCCGCAACACCTTGAGATGAAGCCCTTCGTACTGGGAGCGATCGACGACAACAGCTTCCGGCGTCAGGTGTTACCCCATGTATCCGATACGCGGGTAATCCAGGCGTGCCTTGCGGGGCAATGTGGACCTGACGCGCAACTTTGGGCGAACGATAGTTGCGACGACGTACTGGCGCGGGTCGGCCAAGAAATCGAGACCGTGCGGTTTGATGTTTCGGAGGAATTCCTCTGGCACGTCCAGGCAAAGCCGGAGACGGTTCAGCCGTGGTCCGCGCAGGACCGTGCCATCCTTGCGGCGCTTCCGCACGAGCTAGTAGCGGGCCGCCGTCTCGATGAATTGCTCGATCTCATAGGGAAAATGGACATCCGGCTAGCTGAAGAGCACCGCCGATTGTTTGATCAAGCTAAGGAAAAGAAGCTCAATCTGCGAACGGGCCTGTATGCGGTCTGCTACGCGGGCGTGGGGATGCGCGAAACCGGCCTTTCTCGCATTTGCAATCCCATTTCCAGTGGTAACCTCTACAGCGGACCAAAGGTCGCGACGTTCGCGAAACTTCACGGGCGGCTGCAATCCGAAACCCTGAGCCCTGGTCAGGTTGGCCTGCTGATCGAACTCGACAAGTATTCTGATCGCGGCGCGCCCTCCATCGGAACGATACTCCCTGGGCTCCTCACGCGCCTCTGGCCGATAGCTGCTCATCATCTGCGGCTCGCGCTTATGCATGCAGCGATGATGAGTGCCCACGCATTAAATGACGGGGAGCGCCGTGCGTTGATTGCCGCTATCGAGGCAAAGTGCATGGTCAATGGCGGTTTTGATGCGTGGGGTATCATTGATGCGCTCAAATCGCTCGGCGCGCTGGATGACGATCAAGAGGGGCATGTCGCGACCGTTAAAGCTGAGATGGACGCAGTACTGGCCGATCGGGACAATCCCGTCATGTGGAGGCGTGCGGCTGGCCTATGGAATGCGCAATTCGATCATCCCTACGACGGCGCGTATTGCGAATGCTGGAACAGTCTTTCAAGCGACGACCGCAAGGCCTTGCAGATCATGGCCGCGAAAAGCATCGATAACGAGCCGATGTTCACTTCTTCCCTGATTGCGGACGTCGCATCCCATTCGGACCCGGCGGTCGGGCCAATCATCGAGCGATGGACAGCGTTACCGCCCAAGAGGGATGCGTTTTTTCAGGACAGTATTCACAAGTTTGAAATGGCCCACGCGGCGCTCGCGCGCCTGCGCTGCCCCTTGCCTGACCGTTCGGCAGAAGCGGCATCTGCGGCGGACCATGCGCTGTTGGCCTGCGGCGGCATTCTCTACTGGCTGAACCGCGACGATCTTCCATTGCCGGAGCGCAAACTGAATTGTGCAGCCCCGCTCGCCATCCTGGCATACCCCGAAACCGGTATCGCGGCAGCCGTCGTCGGCGAATTCTTCAGATCAGATCACATTTTTGCTGAAAGCGCGCGGCGGCTTCCGGGTTCGGAGCCGGTGGTGACGTCTTTTGGGCAGTTCTTCCCCGATGAGGTTGCAGCGGTTTACCGGGCGGCACTTGAACAGCCGACCGCTCAATCCGGTTATTACGAGTTCTTCCGCATTGAAGACGTGATCGAAAAGGCTTTGGTGAATTTGGGCCGGTTCGGCAGCGTGAGTGACATTCCGCTGCTTCGTGCTTGGTCAAACTATCCTGATCTGGGACGCTTCGCGATACAAGCGATCAGGGAGATTGAAGAAGCACCCAGTCAAATGAAGATGCGCGCGAAGCGTTAACGCTAGGGCGAGGTGATCGATGTTCGGCCGGATTTGGATGAACCATGAAATTCGCGCTTGTTGAAGGTGAATGCCGCGAAGCTCAGCCGGGTCTTTCGGGACAATGCCGGGGTTGTGGCGATGCAACGGTTGCCAAATGCGGGCGCCATCGCATCTGGCATTGGGCGCACCGGGGAAGTCGCACGTGTGATCCGTGGTGGGAAAGCGAAACACAATGGCATCGGGATTGGAAAGACCACTTTCCCAAAGATTGGCAGGAGATAATCCATTCCTCGGATGCCGGTGAGAAGCACATCGCCGATGTGAAAACCGAGGCTGGTGTGGTGCTGGAATTTCAGCACTCATTCCTGGGCGACGGTGAACGGCAGTCGCGTGAGCTCTATTATCCCAAGATGGTCTGGGTTGTTGATGCGCGAAGGCGCGTGCGGGACCGGGCGCAGTTTTTCGCGTCGCTTGGCCTCGTCCTTCATAAACAGCCGCTAATTGTTGCAGCTCATAGTAACGATGCCGCACTTTTTCGAGACTGGAAAGCGAGCCGCGTGCCGGTGTACTTCGATTTCGGGGTGAGCGAATCCTCCGATCCTGTGCGGTTCGAGGCACCGACCCTATGGCGGCTTAACTCCGGCGGCGCAAACGGCAGAGCTTATCTATCGCCGGTCGCCAAATCTTGTTTCCTGGAAGTCCACCGCAGCGGGATGCCTTTCGATGAGCCATTTACGGAGCTCGTCGGGCTCGTTGCCGCCAATTATCTAAAGCGCCAGGTTCCCCAGTACCGTCTGCCAACAGCCTTTGATCAATACATGGCTAGGAAGCAACGCGCGAGGCGTCGCTTATAGGCAAGCGACCACTAATGGGGCTCAAGCACGAGGCGTGATCGCAAAACACGCCTCGATTGGTGGACAATGCCGGATACGCAACCATCCATCGCCGCAATTAGATCAGTTCAACCGAGCCCAATTCAGCAGTTACATCGCGGACGCCATCTGCTTTCCACACATCGTCATGCAAAATGAACTTGTGGCTGTTCGTGTGAGGGACAAAGGTCGCGCGGGCGGCCACCACGCTATAGGGAATGAGTGCCGCCTTTAGTACGTCGTAGGATTCCGTGAACAGGACAGCGGCCAGGAAGTCAAAGTGCTTTCCCTCGAATTCGCGGATGCTGCCCAATTGGCGCGATTTGTTATGGCGGGTCGTACGTCTCCCTTTGATTTGGTAGCGCGCGCCATCTGGGGCCGTCGCGTCGATGTTTGTGTTTGAGTTACCCGCTTGCGTCCAGCCAAACGCTTTGCAAAACAAGTATTCGGCAAGGTCGCCTGTGGGATTGTTTGAACTGCGCGTGATGCCGCGCGCTCGCAATTCCTCAGCTACTCTAGAATGGAGCGCCAGTAATTCTCTCGGGGGCAGCTTTGAGACGTCGATCATGTCGAGCGTGAGCTTTCGGAATGATGGCTACCGCGACTCATGTCAGAAGTTCCTCTAGAACCGACCCAAAGTACGCTGGAAATTGATGGAGGATTTCGCGTGCCTGCGCGGCCGCATTGCGAGCGGCGATCCGCGCCGATTGGCGGTCGACGACGTCTGGAAACGCTTCTGCTAATGACTGCGCGACCACACGGTCTGCAAACCCCGCCTCAAAGAACCCAAGCGCTGCAAGAGACGGCAAACCGCATTTCAATTGCCTCTGAAGAAATGTGAGTGCACCGGGCAGATCTCCCTCATCTCCATCCGCAAGGTCGGCAATGGTGGCAAGGATCATGGCTCCTTCATATCCCAAGCCGCTTTCGCAGATCGCGACGGCATCCTCGACCGTTGGATGGCGGTTGTTGCCGCCGATGCGAATATTTCTCTCCACCATTAGTTGGTGAACGGTTGCGAAGGTATCCCCATTGACCCACTTCCCAACAATGAGCGGCATGACCGTCGGATCGGACAGGGATGTTATCGTGCTGCTGCGATTGAATTGAAGTACGACGGCCGTTATGGAAGCAAGCAGTGTCCCGGCCCCGAGCGCTTCGGTGAGAGCTGCACGGTTGGCCTCCAACCACGCTTTCAAGGTATTGACCGTGGTCGGCGCAAGCGGGGAGCGCCGCAGGGTCGCGCGTAACTCTTCGGTTGCCGCACCTTCGAGAATTCGCTCGGCGATGGTTCGAAACACAGTTTCGATCTGCGTTTTCTTATCGTCGTCAGCGAGGTAGTGAGCCAGGGTGTTCTTCGCAAGAACGACCGCGCGTTCCGCCAAGCCGTCGCCCGCAAAGTCCAGATGAGCAAGAAGGAACGAGGCAATGCCGTGTACGATCTGTACACGCTCCTGCAGGAACCTGCGAAACTGCCGGGCATCGATGCCCGGAGTGCCGTTAACAATGCTCGTCACGCTGGCGTCAACAGTAGTTTCGTCGTCGAAAACCAGATTGTGCAGCAACTCCACATTTACCGTGATTATCTGGCCGCGACGCCCGTATGAGAATGGCGTAAAGATCGCCGATATGCTGCTGCTGGACGGCTCTGCATTGGATGGGTCTAAAAGATTTTTTGCGGTGCTCCAGCGCCATCTTTCCTTTACGTCATACTTCTTATCGAACACCTTCGTGTCGGCAAAGATGATGCTGCCTTCGGTATGCATGCCGGCACGGCCGGCGCGCCCGATAAGATTGTGAAAGTCACGGACGAGCATTCGTTCGCCGCCCTGGTAGACGCCCGTTACAATAAGATAGCGGATGGGAAGATTCACGCCTTGCGCCAAGGTGGATGTGCAAACCACGAAGTTTATGAGGTCGGTCTTCATTGCGTATTCAACCGCAAGGCGCAATCCGTTCGGAACGCTGGCGTGATGGGGAAAGATGCCTAGTTCCGCAGCCTTCGTCGTTGAGGCAGCCTCGCCGATATGCCGGGCAAATAGCGACGACAGCCTTTCGACTTCTCCCGGATCAGCTTCGTCTACCGGCTTATTGAAAGCCGTGGTCCGGTCAAATATTTCAACTGCTTTCTTGCAGATGTTGACAGCCGTGTCCTTGCGGCCGCAAAAAATCGCAACGCTACCCTTGGAAAACAACTTCAGCCCGAGATAGAGGCCAGTCGAGTTGCCATCCCCAGCCGTTGGGAAGTATTGGTTCTTGGATTTCGGCGTGAGTTTTCTAAGCGCAACGCGGTCAATCACGCGCGGTACGAAGAACTCGGTATCGTCCGGA
Source organism: Bradyrhizobium sp. WSM2254 (assembly GCF_000472645.1). NCBI lineage: Bacteria > Pseudomonadati > Pseudomonadota > Alphaproteobacteria > Hyphomicrobiales > Nitrobacteraceae > Bradyrhizobium > Bradyrhizobium sp. WSM2254. The sequence goes on from NZ_AXAB01000053.1 coordinate 17,292, forward strand.
TCGAGCGGGCTCACATACTCAAGACGGCCCAGTTGTGTTTGCCAGCTCGCGAATGCAACGCGGCGGGCCGTTGGCATGAGTCCTGCGCCATCGACGATGGCGTTTTCATCATTGATCAGCCATCCTGCGATACTCCGGGCGTTGGCGATCACGGCAGAAATCAGGACAATCTGGGTATTCTCGGCCAGTGACAATTTAAGCGAGGTCAACAACAGCTCGTAGGTGACGCCTCGTGCACCGCTATCAAACTGGTGTCCTTCGTCGTAGATGACGAGGCCGATGTGCTGCGCCAACTCAGGCGTTCTTCGCAGCAGATAGAGGAGCTTTTCCGGCGTGACGATTAGGATCGTCTTCTGCTCCCAAAGGGCTTCGACCGTGAGATCCTGCTGAAAGCTATCGGTCGCCTCGTTCAATACGACATTCTCGCCCGAAAAGGCACGCGCCATATCCCCGCGAATATCGTGGCAAAGCGACCGGAAGGGACAAACGATAACGGCCAGTGAGGCACGGTCACTAAGAAACCCGCTTCGAAGGATCAGCTCGGTGGCCCGGGTCTTACCGGCGCTTGTGGGCATTTGTATAATGGCTGACGAACCGTGAAGTACCCCGGCCTCACAAATACGTCGTTGTGACGGCCATAATTCGCGGGGAAAAGCAACGCGCTGCAAGGCGGGCAGCCAGACGTCGAGGGCGAGCCCCGAAGCAGACGGCAGGATTTCACGGGCAGAGTTCTTTATTTTCCTGCGGACGATCGCGTTTGCAACGTCCGCGTAAAGCAGTTCCCGGCCGTCCCCCGAGCGATAAGCTTCTTCGCGAACGCTATCCACGAGGCTAAGGGCGTCATCTTCGCCGGCCGCACCGCTTAGGTATGAGGAAAGCGCGGCCAGTATCCGATCAGAAAACGCGCCATAGACCGCATCGCCGATGGGTTCGTAGCTTGATAGCAGAAGTCGATGGCACAACAGAGCCAATCCCGCGCCAAGCGTGGCCGGAGGCGGCTCGGCTCCTCTCGCGACGACCATCGCGCTTCCTGGATTATCCGCCAGATAATAGGCAGCCGCGCCGAGGATTGAAAAATCGGCGTAAACGTCGTCATTGAGGCGGCTTTCGTTGAACGCTTCAAAATAAGTCGCGGCGAACACCAGCGATTGATCGGTAGTCTGCTCGCGGCCGGCGACCGCCTCGCCAGCAGCGACAGCCGCCGCACCATCTCCCAAAAGGCCGACAGCCAATGAGAACAACACCTCTGGCCGCTGCGGAAGATCAATATGCGCATCCAGTGGCACGTCGTACTCATACATCTTGGCTTTTGAGCGCGTGACGGCGAGCAGGCGCTGTGCATTGGATTCAGGCCTCATTTGCGGCCCTCCCATACAGCGCGTTCACCAACGTCATCAACGTCGCACCGCGAATGACAATAAGCTTGAGATTGGCACCGTTGAAATGACCGTTTGTAGTGGTTTGCGCGAGTAACGCCTCGTCATACAGCGGCGAATTCAACACGGCTGCTGCGCCGCTTATCCGCTTAAACGGTCGATCGGCCATGTCTTGAAAGCGCTGCACCTTTAGCGCCGGTGCAGATTCCCCGCGGTCGAGGAAACGCTGCTTGATCGCACTCAACGTCATCGCTTCCCGCAACGCGTCCTTCCCGGAATCAGTTACGGCATCCTGCAAGCGATTGATCGGCTTGTTTCCGGACATGGTCGCTTTGGACTCAAAGACAAACAGCTCATCGTTCGGGTCGATGCCATCGCTCTTTACGAACTGAAAACCGATAACATCGCAGCCCTTGGTCGATTCATTACGGTTCAATTTGTGATCGTAACGCAATTGCCGAGGACACCAATATCCGAGCTTATATTCTATGTAGTCGGCAACGAGGATTTCAGCAAAGTCCCCGGAACGTATGCTTGGACCAGGCGGAGCCTTTTCATCGGGGAATTTCACTTCGAGAAGGAATTCTCCAGCGGTCTTCCCTGTGCCCGCGATAAGCTTCTTCAGCATATCGTCGTCGCAATAATGCTCGCGAAAATGCTTCGCCCATGCCGAGAGCACCGCGGGATCATCGCCGTATTTGAGTTCCCAGACTTCAATTTCAATACCATCAGCGGATGTCAGTCGCTCGCCGGTATCAACGAGCCAATCAAGATAGGCAGGCGTAGGCATGGCAGGGGAAAATCCTTGAAAAACAGAGATAGTCAGCGCAAATCGTTTTCGAGATTCAAGAAAGAATATGTTCGAGGCGTTGTTTCCGGCGGCGCCAATCCGGCATTAGGGATTCTAGCAATTCATAAAACGCTGGCCCATGATGGGGATGGATCAAATGAACCAGTTCGTGGGTGATGACATAGTCGATGCATCGCGTGGGTGCGCGTATGAGATCGGGATTGAGGGTTATCCGGCCGCTGCGGCTCCGGCTTCCCCAGCGCCGCGGCATGGAGCGGATGATCGGCGCCGGCGGCTGACATCCCATTTTTGCGAAGCGGGCCGCGATGATCTCGAAGCGCTCGGCGATCCGCAGCTTCCCTTTCTCACGATACCAGCCTGAGACAAGCCGCTTGACTGCGCGCGGCTCGCGGGGTTCCGGCGAGGCGACGTGAAGGAACGCTCCCTTCAGCTTGATCTCCTCCAGGGCACTCTTGCGGAGCTTGAGACGGTATTGCCGGCCAAGATAAAGGTGAGTTTCCCCGCCGACATAGCGGCGCTCAGGCGCACGCGGACGAAACTGCTCAAAATGCAGGAGCTGGCGGATCAGCCAACGGGCGCGCTTACGCAAGCGCTGTTCCACCTCCTGCTGCGATGTTGCCCTCGGTGCGATGACCCGTATCGCGCCGTCGGGAAACACGGTGATCGCCATCGTCGCGCGATCCGAGTACTGCGCGGTATAGTCGAAGGTATGGGCTGAATAGGCGATCGTTCCCTGCATGGCGTCAATCCGGCAAGCGGGTGCGCGCGATGCCCAAGACCCGGTCTATGATCTCATCCATGAGATCGGGCGTGAGGCCATGGCCTTTTTCATCGCGCACGACGTCGAAGAGATAATCGTCTAGGTCGTTGCGCATTTCATTCTGAATGTCATCGCGCTGCTTCCAGTTGACCACGCGCCTGCGCGCAATGAGATCGAGCATGGCCTCGGCGGCTTCGGCGGCATCCGCGCGCACGTCGCGCCCCTGTGCAGTCGCCGATGCAAGTTGCTTTTCGATCGCATGATAGAAGGCGACGGCGGTGGCGTTGTCGCGCAGATGCTCCGGCACGTCGTCGTGGCGCGGGCGAACCACCTGTTCGCGCGCATCGCGGACAATGTTGAGGAATTCGAGTTGGGAAATCCGCTGCGCCCGGTGGTCGTCGATGGCCTTTTGAATGAGCGCCGAAATTCTCTCGAAATAAACCGGGTCTTCCTCCATGCGCTCGGTGATAGTGCGCTGGGTGAGGCTCGCGATCATATCGGCCTTGGAAGCCGGCGTAGACTGTTCACCGACGGCCTCTTCGAACGCTCTCTCATCAAAAATATCGACGGGGGCGGTGAGAGTGATGACTTCGCTTGCGTGAATATGCTGGTCGAGAAGCTTGCGCACGCGCTCTTCGTAAAGCTTGAAGTCGATATCTTCCTGATACCGTTTACGCACCGCCGTCCGAAGCTTTTGGAAACGGCGCAAATCCTCTTTGTACGACGCGATCGATGCTTCGTTCCGAGGATCATTGATCCAGTCGGCCGTCGAAAGCGCAATGGCAAGCGTGCGTGCGAACAATGCAAGCCGCTCATAGAAATCCTCGCGGCGCTCTTCATCGCCCAGGTGCCGCTCGAAGCCTTCCTCATCTATTTTGTTGGGCAATTCCTTGAAGAGGTCCCAGAGCTGATGCTGTCGCTGGGGCAGCTTCTCGACCTCATCCAAGGTACGGCTGATAACACCCTGGACATCCTCGGCCTCGAACTCCGCGAAGGCGGAATAGGTCTTGAGGGCGGGGTCAAGCTCGCCGAGCACGCCAGCGTAGTCGATGATGTAGCCGTATTCCTTCTCGTCCTCGACACGGTTCACGCGTGCGATCGCCTGCAACAGACCATGCGCCTTGAGCGGCTTGTCGAGATAAAGGACCGTGTTCTTTGGTGCATCGAAGCCGGTCAGAAGTTTATCAACGACGATGAGGATGTCCGGGTCCTCCCGGTCTTTGAACGATGCGACGATCGAGCGGTTGTAGTTCTTCTCGTCGCCGTAGCGCTCCATCATTTTTTTCCAGAAACGCACGACTTCTTCCCGCGACTCATCGCCAACCTCCTCATAACCTTCGCGGTCGTCGGGGGCGGAGATGATGACTTCCGACGTGACCATGCCGATCTCATCGAGCGCCTTCTTGTAGAGAAGGGCGGCCCGCTTGGAACGGGTGGCGAGCTGGGCCTTGAAACCGGTTCCTTTCCAGTTCTTGGCAAAATGCTCCGAGAGGTCATAAGCGATGCAATAAATCGTCGGTTCGGTTTGGCCGATCTCACTGTAGCGCGCGAACTTGCGTTTAAGGTCGGCGCGCTGGTCGGGCGTGAGCGGGCGGCTGACGCGCTCAAACCAGGTGTCGATACCCTCCCGGTTCACGTCTTGCTCGACGTGGCGGCCTTCGTAAAGCAGCGGAACAACTGCGCCATCGCGGACGGCCTGATCGATGGCATAGATGTCGATGATGCCGCCGAACTTGGCGGCGGTGCTCTTCTCCTTCTTCATAAGCGGCGTGCCAGTGAAGCCCAGATAGCAGGCGTTCGGGAACATGCGCTTCATGCGCGTGTGCATTTCACCGTACTGGCCGCGATGACTTTCATCGATAAGCAGGAACACGTCGCTTGACGGATCGCGGTAATCGCGGACATTCAACGCCGTGTCGAACTTGTTGATGACCGTCGCGATGACCGAGGCGCGGTCTTGCGCCACGAGTTTCAGGAGATGCCGGCCCGACGTGGCATTCTCCGGCTCGGCTCCGCAGGCGGCAAAGGTGGCCTTAAGCTGCTCGTCGAGGTCGATGCGGTCGGTGACAAGCACAATGCGGGGATTGATGATTTCGGGGTCAAGGGCCAGTGCCCGCGCCAGCATGACCATGGTGAGGGACTTACCGGACCCTTGGGTATGCCAGATAACGCCGCCCTCGCGGCGGCCCTCTGCGTCGCGCTGCTTGACCTTGGCGAGGATATTCCTGACCGCGAAGAACTGCTGATACCGGGCAACCTTCTTGATCCCGAGATCAAACAGGGTGAAGCGCCGGGCGAGATCAAGAAGGCGGTCAGGGCGGCACAAGGCATAGAGCGTGCGGTCTTGCTCGGTCACTTCGCGACCGTCTCCGATCATCCGCTCGAAAGGTGCCTGCTCTTGTTCAAAACCGTCCCCGAAAGTGCTTTTTGCCTGAGCGGTGGTGAGCGGCGTGGTCAGGATCGGACCGATATCGCTATCGGTGAATTCCCGCTCACGCCACAAAGCCCAGAACTTGCGCGAGGTACCGACGGTGCCATACCGCACCTTGTTCTTGTTGGTGGCGATGAGAAGCTGAACGGTGCGGAAGAGATGCGGGATTTCGTCGGCGCCTTGGTTGCGAAGGCTCTGGGAGATTGCTTCCTCGAAATCCTCGTTCGGTCCCTTGCATTCGATGACGCAGAACGGAATGCCGTTGACGAAAAGAACGATATCGGGCCGGCGCGTTTTGGCGGAGCCGGAACGCTCGACGTCGAACTCTTTGCAGACATGGAAGGTATTGTTCGCGGGGTTGACCCAGTCGATGTATTTTAGGGACCGGCCACGCGTATCGCCCTCGACGGCTTGATCCAGCGACGTGCCGAGCTGCAACAGGTCGGTCGTGCGCTCATTGAGCCGCATGATGCCAAGTGGCTCGCGGCTCCGCAGCCGCTCGATCGCGGTTTGAATGTTGGATTCCGAGAACGGATATTGCTTGCCGCGCACCTCGATGGCGTTGAGGCGCATGAGCTGCGTGCGAAGGATGTCTTCAAGCAAGACGTTCGAAAGCTTACCGCGCCGCTCGCGATCCACCTCCGCCTTGGACAGCATCACCCAGGCAGGCGCCATCGTCTGCAAGAGATGAAGCGCCGGAATCTGCGACAGATGCTTTTCGCCGTCTCTGAATTGATGCCGCTTGCTCATTGTGCGGCCTCCTCGGTGACGCGGGCGGCCATTGCATCAACCTCCCCATCACGAACTGGCACACGCCATTCTCCAGTAAGCAGCTTCTGCATAAGGCCACGCTTTTGTCGGCGCAGCGCTTCCATTTGCGCTTGGAGAAGCTCAACTTCCTGCTGGAGACAATCCAGCCCCGTAGCCATTGCTTTTTGCGTGTCGATGGAGGGGGGTAACAGAAGTGGCGTTTGGAGCAGCCACTCAACATTGAGAACCATTTTCTCAATATCGACGCCATAGCTGCAAATGAACGCTTCATGCTGAAGGCGCTCGGTGCGGCTGAGCCAATCGAAATAGGGCATCCAAAGTTTATTGGGCTTGCTTCTCAGGCAAGCGTACTCCTTCGAAACGTGACCTCCATCGAATTCCGGCGGCACCATTGCCCATGCGCCATGAACAACTTGACGTTTCGAGATCAAGAAATCACCGGCCCGCACCGTGTACATATCTTTGGTGAGAATCTCGTGCCCCTTCCGATCTCCACGAAAAACTAAACCGCCGCAACCGCGCTTAACCGTGATAAGCCGATAGGTCGCCTCCTCATCCCACTTCACACGCTGTTGTATGAGGGTTGCAACCTCCCCGATCGTGGTTCTTTCCCAGCCGTCTTTTTTTACGGCTTCTCTGGCATCGCTAACGCATTCCGCGAGCTTTCCACGAATGAACCGGTTCTTAACTTCGATTAGTCGACTTGCGCGATCAGTCGCGTCATCCCATGCATGAAGAATTTCTGCGATCCGGGCTTGTTCGGGGAGCGGAGGCATCGGCACCTTGAACAGTTCAAGGTCCGATAAATTCAACCCGGGCTGCGCTCCGCCTTTGACGTATCGGTATACTTCTCGTTGCCCGATATCTGACTTGAAGTATTGAATGATGTAATTCGGGTCAGCCGTCTTTTCATTGATAGCGACCCTTGCGGTCGTCTGAGTGATGTTTGCGCCGTCAAGATAATCAGGCACACAAGCGACGTTACCAGTCTTTGCGCCGACAATGGTAACAACAAGGTCTCCGGCGCGAAGCCGCGACCGCTTGTACGGCGCGTCGATTTCCGGCCGAACTCGTTTGATGGCTGAAAGAGGAGCCCAGCTAGTTGAGTAGTCGCCACCACGCACAAGCGGGACTCCATCGGATACGAAATCACCGGGCTGCACGATGCCATAGGTGATCTTTCGTTCCGACTGCACCAATTTGTACAGCGGGATCAAAGGCCATTGATTATGCATCAACACCGAGCTCCTTCAGATAGCCTTTCATTGTTTCCTTGGTTTTTGTGAGCTCGGCCTCCAGAATGTGAATCTCGGCTTGCACGGTAGCTATGTCGATTTGTTCTTCTGCCTCAAACGTATCAACGTAACGCGGGATGTTCAGATTGAAGTCATTTTCCTTAATTTCGCTGACGGGTACATCGCGAGAGTATTTCTCGGCGTCTTTCCGGCTCTTAAACGTATCCACGATCCTTGCGATGTGCTCTTCGAGAAGAAGATTCTGAGTTTTGGCGGGCTGAAACTCCCGGCTCGCATCGATGAACAGCACGTCTTTCCGTTTTGCAAGCGGGCCCCCAGCTTCCCGTCGACGGTCAAAGACAAGTACCGCTACCTGGATTGCGGTTGACTGAAAGAGGTTCGGGGGCAGACTGACGACTGCATCGAGCAAGTTCTCCTCGATAACTTTTTGACGAATCTTGCCTTCTGCGCCGCTGCGAAACAGAACACCGTGCGGGACAACGACAGCTACGCGACCGGCCTTTTGTTGGGCGGTTTCGATCATGTGCGTGATGAAGGCCCAATCACCCGTGCTCTTGGGTGGCACGCCGCGGTGGAAGCGCTTGTACTTGTCAGTGGGCGCATTTTCTGCGCCCCACTTGTCGAGGGAGAACGGCGGATTGGCGATCACGACGTCGAACGCTAAAAGTTTGTCGTCCTCGATCAGCTTCGGGTTATTGAGAGTGTCGCCCCATTCCAGCTTTGCGCCGTCGATGTCATGCAGGAACATATTCATCTTGGCGAGCGCGTGGGTACCGCCATTCACTTCCTGGCCGTAAAGCATGACGTTCTTTGAGCCGACTTCCTGCGCGGCTTCGATCAAAAGGGAGCCGGAGCCACACGCCGGGTCGGCGATCTTCTCGCCTTCCTGTGGTACGACGAGCTTGGCTAGAACGCGCGAGACTTGGCGGGGCGTATAGAATTCTCCGGCCTTCTTTCCCGCATCAGAAGCAAAGCGCTCGATCAGGTAGATATAGGCATCGCCGATGATATCGCCCTTGGCGAGCTGCTTGGGACGAAGATCCAAATCCTTGAAATCGCCAAGCAGATTCTTCAGGCGGCGATTGCGGTCCTTCGTTTCACCGAGCTTATTGGCGGAGTTGAAGCTGATATTGCGGAAGACACCGTCGAGCTTGGTCTTGTTCGCTTCTTCAATGGCATCTAGCGCGATATCGATCAGCTCGCCGAGATTATCGGCGTCTTTGCTTTCCCAGACGTCTTGGAAGCTTGCGCCTTTAGGCAGCACAAACCGTTCGCGCTCCATGCGGCGGAGCAAGCGTGCCTCGTCGCCGCCATAGCGGGCCTTCGTATCTTCGTAGTGCTCACGCCATGTGTCTGAGATAGCTTTCCAGAACAGCGTGACCAGCACGTAATCCTTGTATTCGGAGGCGTCGATCAGGCCGCGGAAGGTATCGCACGCCGCCCAGGCTTTGCGGAATACGTCGTCCTTCGTGGTCTTCGGCGCGTTGTTGTTTTCGTTGGTCACGGAGAACTCCTGTTATTATCGTTGAGAGATTGAATGAGTGGATGATTTCGTGCGCGCGGCGGCGCGCGTGGTGGCAAGCAGATGTAGTTCCTGCATGCGCAGATGGTTGAGCCGCGCCTCGATGTCGGCCTGTTGACGCACCAAGCGGCCTACAGCAACCAGCTTATGCTGATCAGAAAGGTTCGGGAGCGGCACTTCAAGCCGCTCGATCGCGTCGCGACGAAGATTGGGGATGGTAGAACCTGTCGCCGACTGGCGAAGAACTACTTGCGTCGTCGGAAGGTTGAGAAAAAAAACGAGATAGTCGGCGAGAAGGCGGGACGCATCGGGACGGAGAATGAAAAGCGATCCCGCGGCCACCATAGGCGGCGTCGGGTCAGGCACGGATGCCGCCCGGTAGGAAACCCCCCGCGTTTGAAAAACCAGCTCACCCGCGCTCAAGGTATCCGGTGCGCCTTTGCCCGGCACTTCGGTCACGCGGGCCATCCCGTCGAGAACCAGCAAGCCGTCGGCCCCTACATCTTTGCCTTGCACGACGAGGAATTTCCCGGTCGGCTCATGCAGGACGCGCTCGCGGAACGAGGTTCCAAGCCGGACGCCTGCAATGTCAGCGATTCGTTTCATTTGCAATAAAGCCTTTCACGCAAATGCAGATACGCCAAAGGACCTGCCACCGTCAATAATAATTTTTCCGAAAGGCTTTACTGCAAAACAAATTATAGGGTCTGAGAGGAAGATCTGGCAAGTTGTGGAAACTAATTCAGAGGGTTAGGTCGCGAAAAGCACATGGGTACAACTCACCGCAATTGACTGTCCCAGCTTGCAACCGGACGCTATCGTCGCGCGGGGAACTGCTACCCGGGGGGCGAACTATGATCTTCGGTGATTCTCTCAGGCCAACCAGGTACATCAGCACCGCTATCGCTCTGGGCTCAAGCCAACTTTCCGAATGCTATCGCGATCTCGGTGATAGCGCCGATGGTCGCAGCCGGGAGTAGTGGAAATGGCTTCAGCGGAAGACGACGAACGGCACGAGCGGGCTTTCCGCCTAGTCGGTGAGATTATTGACGGCATCGTTGCTCAAACCTGTGCACGGCATTACCTCGCGCCGACCCAAGAGCATCAATTCACGAGCAAGATTACAGACCGCATTGAAAGCGAACTCCACGACCTGAACGTCTTCGGCATGCACGTCGCCATTCACGCACAGGATTTTCCGGATAAGGGTTCTGGTAGCTGGGAGAAAAAGTCGGGTGCAGACGTCTACATTTCCATGGTGATGAACGCGCCCGGCCATACCATCAACAAGGGCCTGATAATCCAATCCAAGTGGGATGATTCAAAGGATCGCGAAGGTCTCGCCGTTCAAACACGAAAGATGAAAGCGCGGTCAAAATCTTCCTATGTGTGGGTTTATGGCCCTTCGAGCATCACGGTCGTACCAGCTACGGATGTAAAGGGTGGCAAGCTCGATTTTTCGAACGCGATGACGGTCGGAAAACTCATCACTGAGGGGCTTCGGTGTCACGAAGGTGATCCTGGGCTTGGCCGAGATTTGCACACACCAATCCCGCAGTCCCTCACTGCGATGATGGAGAAGCTGACGGTGCCGCATGGCTTCAGTGTCACCCTCACCGAGCGCACGCACTGACATGCTCCTAGAATCGCAGATACTCGATATGACTACCGAACAGCGCGCAGTGGCAGCTAAGGGCGCCGTCATAAGAGGGTGTCGGAAGCTGCTCAAGCGTGACCTTATGCTCCTTGCAATTGGCGCACACGAGCAATCAATCTGTCATCGGCTTGCCGTCTACCTAGAGAGCTTTTCCGAACTCAACGTGGATTGCGAATATAATCGGCAACGTGTGCATCCCAAGTCGATACGTGATGGACGCATTAAGCCGGATATTCTGATTCACAAGCGGATGGATAGCCGCTTCAATCTCATGGTGCTGGAGGCCAAGGCAGGCGCCGAGACCTCGACCCGCGACAAGCAAAAGCTCAGTGCGATGCTGGAAGTCCAAGGCATGTACCGCTACGCGCTTGGCGTCTACCTCCACGTTGAAAACAAGCGAAAGCGAGTGCTTCAGACCGGCAGAGTAAAATTAAGCCTGCGCTGGCATGGCAGTGACGATCCGTACGAAATGGAAAGCGATATTCCGGCAAACATCCTAAGAGAAATCGCGGCCCAGCCGGATTGAAACCGAAGTCAAACAGGTCACGCCCGACAATGCCGAAGCGCCAGCGCAGGCCAGCTAAAAGAGGCACCCGATTTCGGGACAGTGATAGCGACGCCGGCATGAAATGACGGCGGGGCCCGAAAGCGAGTGCAGCCGCGAGACCGGTTAACAAGGCACCCGCACGACGGGCAGTGATAGCGGTGCCGCGAAGCGGCAGCCCTTCGTGCGAGTGCCTCCGGCGAGCGGCGCATGAAGGGTCTTGTCCCGCAGCCCATTCAGGATGAGTTCTCTTTTAAGAGCTTTTGAAGTTGAAAGCAGACGCTCCCGTTTGGCTATATCTCCGTCATAGCCAAAGCGAGGATTTCTAATGCAACAACGACAAGAGGCGGGAGAAAACCCGCCCAAGCCTAGCATACGCAGCGTAAGCGTCGCATATGCGAATGCCCCCGATCACTTGAATAAGAAGGGCGCTATGGCGCTGGCGAAGCGGTTAGAGCGCTACTGGCACGAACGCGGATATCCTGCCGCGCGGTTTTGGACGGAGCCGATTGATGAGCGCTTCGCCAAGATTGGCACATACGAGATTTACCGGGTGGCCTGCAATCTCGTGAACGGGTTGCCGCCGCGCTACCGCGACTAATCGAAACGCGCAACTGCGCAAAGGGACCGGCCGGTGAGACTTAGCGATTCAACGCAGGCTCGCCGCAACAGGATGATGCGCGCTTCACCTGTTGCCGCCGCTGTAAAGCGACCGGCCGGACCATGCGAAGGGTTTGCTGCACACGAACGTGTGCTGCACGCTGAAGCAATTCGCCGCCGAACACTGCAGAAGCGCTGAGGTTCGCTGGTTAAAAATTCTGAATTACCGCTTCGATAACCGTAATCCGCCTAGCATGGCGAATACATCCAACAACGCACAAACAAAATGAGGATGTCCTCATTGGAATGATCGCATCGCAACCAACATCCAAAATAATTCCATCTAACAGTAGGTTTGCCGCCCCGCCAGAGACACGTGAAATGCTCAAGGAGATGAATGCGTTGGGAGGGCATGAAACCTCCTCCATCAGCCGCTTGATGCTTCATCCTGGAAATATTGACTGGAAGTGGGAGCAGAGGCCCAATGGCGAGATTTTGTGCCAGATTAGGAAAGTTGGAATGGCCGTACTGGGGGCCGAGATAACATTCGATGCGGACGGTCGGGAAGATCGTCAGAAGCACGAAAATGATGAACGGTTTGCGATAGGACGGCAAACGGCCATGCTCACGCGGCACTATGATACGATCGCAAGATCGTGGCCCGTTTTCGAACGCACGCGGCAGCTTGTGGGACTCGTGTACGCGTTGAACATGCTTCGGGAGTTGGGCTACCAGCCATCTGCGCAGATACGTCAAGCGGCTCACAGCACGCTTCGAAAGTACCTCAGTCGCGGTCGCATTCCCGAACATCACCGTTTGAGGGCATAGGAGACGTTCATGGGCGTGAATTTTAGAGGTGCGACATTCAACAGCGCAGGAGGTCAAGACCCCTTGGCAGATGTTGGCGATCAAAAGCGGTCCCAACAATGCGCCGACGCTGAAGCTGCCGTCGGCGTCAATGTCGGCGGCGGTCGAGGCGGCGGTGGAAACTCTGGAGGTGGAGGCGCGAATTCATCTGATGGGCCGTCGGGAGGATGGCTGGATTGGAATATGGCAAGAGAGACATCACGAACGTCAGATGGCAGTCGCCTTACGGTCGTTACGGTCGGATACCAAGGATATACACTTTCCGTGCATCACCCAACATTGGGGGACGCGCATATCACCGGCCATGCGGATGGCACTCAACATCGCCACGAATACATGAGTGACGATCCTCAGCGGGGTGATAAAGTGCGCTCCAACCTCGGTTATAGCGGTGGGCTGGATATCATTGGAAAGCCGAATCCCAGAGGGTAGCGCAATGAGAGCATCTGAAAAGATCAAAAGCGCTTTGCGCATGACGGACTCTGAGATGATTGAGTGGACCGCCCTCTTTCAGCAAGAGGCATCTCTTATAGGGCCCGAGGAAAACAAGCAACGTCGGCTTGAGGAGATAAGGCAGGATGTTGATCGGTATTTCCTTGCCGAGATGGACAGGCGATTCAGGGATGAAGCGCCGTTGTCCGATCCCGAATTGTTTGAGCTCATTGATGCATACCTCATCGAAATTGGAATTATTGGTATTCCTGCGAGGCGCACGCGTACCTCCCGTGAACCCGAACGTACTGCATAGTCATTCCCGGACGGGGACCTGTGCGGAATAGTCCGCTGGATCATGTCTTGCCTCCTAGCGACCTTTGAGAGAAAGCCGGTAGCGGTTGACCGCTTTCCGGAAGCGGCGCGAGGAGTGCCGGCGCGTCTTTCCCGTGTTGTGCAACTCCCCCAAGGCCGCGATGGCTGCTGCGCGCTCCGCTCGCAGGTTCGCAAGGATGGCATCTAGTTCGTCGCGCCGGGCGTAGCGGATGGCTTCTGCGATACGGGTTGCGTACTCGCCGATGAGTGCCGCGCGCGCCGAACGATAGCCGACATTTTGTTTTGCTAGCCCAAACCCGAGGTAGTCGCGCGGCACCACGACAGCGGGGGATCGCCCCGCCGAGGTGGCGGCAAGCATGTACCGCAGATTTTGGCGCGACTGCACCGCCGTTGCGTATTGGGGTGAACGAAATCCAGATCGGGTAACCTCCCGCGCTGCTAATGCGAATTTTCGTGGAACAGCACCCCGGGCGGTCGACGTGATGCGCTGGCGGATGGCGCCAACCGATGGCAGGTCATTGAGGGAGATGTCGCGTAGCTTGTCGCGGACCATAGACGTATTCACGCCATCGATGCGTCGGGCCAAGGAGTGCACGCCCCCTGAGCTGTCGACCACGACAAACACCCGCCGGTCGCCACGGGCGAGCGTGTAGCCGGCTTCTTCGAGTTTGCGGCGAAACTCCGCTCCGCTGCCGGAGCTACGCCAGAAGGCCGTAAGTTCACTGGAAACGGTCGAAATCGCGACGGCAGATCGTTCTGCTTGGCGAAGCTCATGGTCCTTCGCTGGCCGCTGTGCTTGGCGCTTGCCGCGTGCGCTGCCGGAACTTTCGAGGAGCCGGTGGCCGAACATGCGTTCGAGTTCGCGGGCAGCTTGTTCGTGCAGGCGGTAGTTCCATGAATAGGAAATAGCGTTGCCCGTTTCGGCTTCGATGCGCGACCAAACGACGTGAACATGCTCGCGCTCCTTCTTCCGGTGTACGACCACAACACGTGGCTGGCCGTGGAGCCCGAGCCGCTCTTCGAGGTGGTCGACCGCTTGCTGTATCTCGTGATCCTTAAGCGGAGCCGTTGCCTCGGGGCTGATGGAGGCGTGGTAGAGGGAGCGCTTGGTGCGGGCAGCCGCGCTCCGGGTCTCCATTTCGATCAAGGCCCCTTCGATGTCCTGTGCAAGGGTGCCACGGCATTCATACAGTTGTATGCGCTCGTTCTGGTCAGCACGCATGAGATGCGCGGCGAGTTGGCGGGCGCGGCCACGCGCTTGCCCCTTGATGATCAAGGTTTGGGTCGCTTGCCTAAGGCCTGGAGGAGAAGGGGCCGGAGGCTGCGAAGCTCGTTCAGACTGCGAGCCAGATCCCGCTCAATACCGGGCAGGCTTGCAGGCGACCCTACCTGCAACGTGCAAGTAATGCGGCCAAGGTTGGAAGCGATACAGCCGAGGCGGTCGAGGAGGCTTACAACCAGCGAAGCTTCGATTGAGGGCCGCCGCGACGAACGAACAGGCTTGGCATCCACCAGTACGCGGCGGACATGGGCGGAAAGAGTAAATCCCGCCTCGCGTGCGGCCTCATCGAGTGCGGCACGCTCCGCAAACGAGACCCGGATGGTGATGCGGAAGCGGCGCCGCTGTCCGTCGCTCGAAGTCATGCGATCCTGTCGGTTGAGTAACCCAGCCTTGAACCGGGGATGCAACGGGGCGGAGCCCCTTGCCAAGCGCGCTTCAGACATTCACCGCGAATGTCTGACAGCGCATGGCTTGCCTGCTACTAATTCGTAAAGCCTACCAAATCGGACTTAGTGGTTCGAGCGTGTGGTTTTTTCAAAAAGCGATTTTCTTCACGCTCTGGATCGTGTTGGCGATAAGGTCGCCTCGAACAAGGAACGCTTGCGATGGCAAAGACATGCATCATTTGCGGAAAGCGCGCCGGATCGGGCGAGCATGTGTTTCCGGCCGTGCTCGGCGGGCGGCGCGTGAACAACGGCATCTATTGCCATGCCCACAATCAAGGCTTTGGGCCTCTTGCGAAGATCATCGGCAACCAATTGAAGCCTATCAACGCGCTTCTGGCCGTTCGGCCTGACCACAAGAAGAAGGCGGAGCCCTTTAACTACACCTCTCCAGAAGGCGAAGAACTCGTCATTTTTGATGGCGTGGTGAAGCATGCTGACCCCAGCGCCAACACTGGACGGCCACATATCCAGCTTGTGCTTGGCCGCGATGACGGCCTGCGGGCGGTTGCCTACATCGCCATGACCTTTTTCGCCGCGTACTTCCAAGAGCACGCGCGGAAGCCGGAGCTGCAAGCGATCAAGGATTACCTGCTTGGCACGGGAAAAAACGATTTCATTTGGTGGGAACTTGGCGCCTCCATCGCTGGCCTGCCACCGAATCCATTTCCGTTCGGGCACACCGTTGTACTTACAAGCTCGGCCGGCACCGGAAGGGCGATGGGCTACGTATCGTTCTTTGGTGCTCTCAACTTCGGAACCGATTTCGGCGCGGTTCCGGGCCTGGCCGATCGGACTGTGATCATCTTCATCGATCCTCACGCCGATGCCGCGCCAAATGATATTAAGAAGGAAGATCACGCCGCCGCGTTGATCGAACTTAGCAAGCCCAATCCCCTTCACGCGCATCTAGCCAAGATCGTCTCGGATGGAATCGGTCAACGTGCATTGCAGGGACTGCTTGAGCGAATAGAGGAGTGGAAATTCGCAAAAGAAATGACGCCGGTGCTGGAGCAGTTCAATCGTGCGCGGTCATTACCGCCCGACGCGCGTAAGGCTGAGATAGCAAAGCTTGTCGAGCTACAGGTCTCACGCATCTACCGGATTATGAGCCACCTCGCAGAAGATTTCGCGGGGACGCAAAACGGCCCCGGGGCGGATCAGATAGCATCGATCCTCAAACGGATGGTGAAGACGAACCCTCCACCGGGCCCGACCTTCGATGCCGACGGTGATCATGTAATGGGTACATCGATTGCAGCAGTTGTGCGTGACCTAGATGCAAAGCTCGGCAGCGGCGATGCCGACATGGAATATCTTTTCCGCCTGTTCAGCGGTGGCTCTGGTGCCGGAATCATTGGAAAGATCATGTTCGACCGCGCGCAGGCCGTGATGTTCGGTGCCGGTCGCTAGCTCGGCTTTCAACGACCTCGATCGATGTGGCGCTCTTTATCGCGCTGATCGAGATACGCTTCGAGTTCTTTCTGCCGCCACTTGGCGATATCCGCCTCATGCGTGCGCTGAGTCTGCTCGCGCAGGTTTGCCTCGACCCGTTGCTGCTGCGGGGTAACCTGCTTCTCGGCCATGTTCTGCTCCTTGTCCTCGGGGTCGCGCTGCGGCCCGTCAAAAATGGATTCCAGCGATTTAGAAATTTTCCCAATGAGCGAAAGGCCTGCCCCGGCGATCATGTCGGTCGGGCCCCGCTTCGCAGTGCGCTCCGAACTATGCGGTTCGCCGATGTTGTTTTGCAGTGGACGCCACGTCCAAAGCTCGTAGTTCTCGCGTTGCTCCTCGGTCCGTGCGAGGTCCCGCATGTGGAAGGCCACAAGCGTGCTAAGCGGGTCGCTCGGATCGTCGGGCATGGTGCCTGATTTGGTAGATTTCACATACAGGTCGTGGAGTTGCCGCTCGGCGGCGACGACGCCAGCCATGGCACGCTCTTGCTCGGCGTTGCGGTCCTTGCGGTCTTCGTTCTCCTGCCAGCGGGTCTTGCCGTCATCGATGACAGGGTAGTTGACGGTAACCTGCACCGGCACGCCGTCGATGATGCGGGTGACCTGCTTTTCCTCGCTCCGGAACTCGTGATCCTTCTCGTGCAGGTACTTCGAGGCCGCGCCGACGTGGATTTGCGGTTCACGGCCGATGCCCTGGTCCTTGAGGCTGCGCTTGTCGATCCGTTCCTCAAATCCCTCCCGTTCCAGCGCCCGGTTGACCTCGTCTTCCCAACCATCGCGAAAGCGCTGGGTGCTGCCCTGCTCGGTGGTGAGCATCACGCGCTTTCCGGCCAGCCAGTCACGGTCGCGGAAGATGATATGGGCGTGGGGATTGTCCCGATCGTCGGGCCCGTCATGGATGGCGGCGGCCCATGAGGCGCGGCCCTCGGTCAACCGTTCGCAGAAGCCCTGAAGCAATTCCGCGTTTTGCTCGTGGGATAGCTCGATCGGCAGGGCGACTACGACTTATCGATGACCCGGGCGTTTCTCCGGTCTTTTTCCTCTTGGCCGTCCAGCCAGCGCATCATGGCGGCCCGGTCCAGCGGCATGCGCTCGCCGACGACCTCGGTGCAGGCTTGCGGGCGGGTGATGTAGCGCGCGAACAGGCTCGCCGACCCCTTCGGGTCGGTGCTCCGGCCGATGAAGCTGTGGTTCAGGCTGAATATCGCCATTGCCCGCCCGTGTCCGTCGTCGCACGAACGATAGTACATTGGAGCTGTTTCAACTTCCAGTCCCGCCCGTTTAATGGCAGGTTTGGAGAAGGAAGGGGCAGTGGCAGGCTGCCCTCTTGGGGATGGGAAACTGCCGGAATGTCGGTGCACGGCACGGCCCGGTTTGCCGACCGGGATGAGCTTCGCAAAGCCAAATTGGTCCGTGATCGGCCTCCGGGTGACCTTCCCGAAGGCCTGATGGTCGGCTGGTGGTTCGAAGACCAGTACGACTTCACCCCGATCGAATATAGCGGCGACCTCCACCAGCTTATCGTGGGCGGGACGGGCGGCGGCAAGTTCACGACGGCCATTGCGCCCATGCTTCTGGGCAGCCGGCTGGGTACGAGCACCGTTGTCGTGGTCGATCCCAAAGGGGAAATCGCCAAGCTCGTCGGTCCGTACTTCGAGACGCCGTTTGGGAGCAAGCCGACGGTTCATCTTCTCGACCCATGGGATCAGTGCGGCACCGGCCAGACCAGCGCGCTCAACGTTCTCGACCACATTTCGGAAAGCAATCCGAACCATGTCGACGATGCCCGCGCGCTCGCCGATGCCATGATCATCCCGTCTGGCGGCGAGAACACGCATTGGGACAATGCCGCGCGGAATTTCCTGACAGCGATCCTCCTTTACGTGGCCTTGTCGCCTAAGGAGAAGGACCATCGAAGTTTGCTTCGTGTCCGTGAACTTGTTTCGATGACCTGGGCCATGCCCAAGTCCTATACCGGCCCGAAGCGGCAGACGCTTTCTGCGATCTTGATCGAGTTACTGGATAGCGACCTGGGCGATGGAGCCATCAAGCGGGGCGTGAGTTCCCTTTTTAACCGGGAGGACAAGGAGCGCTCCGGCATTATCAGCAGCATTGACCGGGATACGTCGTGGATCGACAGCCCGCAGATGAAGAAGGTCCTTCAGGGCGACGGGCTCGATCTCAACGAAGCCGCGCGCGGCGGCCATAAATATTTCGTGGTGTTGCCCCCTGAGTTCTTCATGACGCATCGCGCATGGCTGCGCCTAATGGTCACGACCTTTGCCAAGGCATTCAAACGAACGACATCGGGCGGAATGCTGTCGAATTCGCCGCGCTGGCGTCATATCGTGATCGATGAATTCGCCAACCTCGGCGAAATGAGCTTCATCCTGAACGATATCGCCGTCGCGCGCGGCTACAACGTCAAGTACCACCTCGCCATACAAGACCTCAGCCAGCTCGCGCGCGTCTACACGCAAGGCTGGGAAAGCTTCATCAATAACTCGTTCCAGCGGTTCTTTGCGGTGAGCGATATGTTCACGGCGGAATATGTATCGCGCATGCTCGGTGGTGCGACGGTGCAAAGCACCAGCACTAATATTGGCAGCAGTGGCAGCCGCAGCTACGGCGACAGCTTCGGCACAAACAGGGGTGAGTCGCGGAGCTCCAGTGCAACGGGATCCGGAGGTAGTAGCTCGACCAGCCACGGCAGGAGCCACACGTTGTCATATAACGAAAGCTCTGGCTGGTCTCGCGGGCAGAGTACGACACCAACGCAGCGTGCCTTGCAAACGCCCGATGAAGTTCGTCGATTACCAGAAGATTGGCAATTCGTGTTCTTTCGGGGATTGCATCCCGTGCAATGCTGGCGGCCGGCCTACTGGGAAATCTTCCCGTCATTGCCGAACTTCTCTCTAAAGGAGGTTCTCGGGACGATTGGGCGCAAGCCGAAGGACGACGAGTTCGCGTATTTCAATCGCTGGGTCGCGGGCACGTTGCTGATGAAGCCGAAGGCACGGCCCGAAGTGCCCAAGCCGTTGCCGCCCGAGCCCAAGGCCATACCTGCACCGGAACCCGCCAAGCCGCTCGATTACCGCATCAAGCTTGCGATGGGTTGTGCCGCCCTCGCGTTCCTGTGGTGGTTGATGCCGGACAGGCCCGCGCCCCCGGCCAATGCTCCCGCGCCTGCCGTGATCGTGCGGAATGAGCCGCCAACCCGGCCTCCCGAGCCCAAAGCGCCGCCCGCACCAATACGTACAAGGGCACCCGTACCAAATGATGATGCGATGCGCTTCATGCCGGCTGGAGCCGTGAACCGCGACTTCATCATTGGATTGATGGACAAGAATGTCGCGCTCTGCGCGCCGGGTCATGGGCAAGACGAGCTAAAGCTCATGGATTCGCTAGCGTTTTGGGCCAAGTCCAAGCGCGTGGATACAACAGTTGACGCCGCCTTCGCGGCTGATCACCGCGAGCAGGAAGCTGGAGGACGAGGAACGGTTTCGGCCGACATAGCCAGCTTAGAAGACCACGGAAAGCATTAGCCGACGGAGAAACAATGCTCAAACTTGCTTCATCGATCTTGGAATGTGATGCGCGGTTTCGCGACCTAGTGGCCGTGGATGCGGGAGGGACCCGTCCGATGGCAATCGCCGATCTGCATGCGATGATCGAGCCGATCCAGCTATCCGATGCCGTGCCTGAAGAGATCCGGCGTGAGTTCGATACGGCGCGCAATGCCTTTGTGTACTCGTGGTTTGTATTCGAATTCACGACGCTCGCCGAACTGGGCGGCTACGCGCGTTGGCGCCGACGTCGTCATTCATATGAACAAATCCTTCGCAATCGCGCACGGACAAATGCACCTGCCGAATTTCGATAGTGAGCGGTAGTGGACCGGGGATGCAGCACTGCACTTGCTGCTTCTATGTTGCCGCGTTGTCGAACGGGCCTGGGCATGACGCGGGACAATCCACCTATCCTCATTTGTAAGGAATGTAGGCGGCGCATGGATTTCCTTGCGACGCTCCCAGCTATTGCAACGTTACCAGCGGTATACGCCTATCGATGCTTACCGTGTCGAAGGGTCGACACGATCACACTGCGGACGGATGTATCGTTGCGAGTGCTCTCGCGGCGCTGAATCTACTAGTTGCCCGCAGACGCCAACCGCGAGGGTAAGATTCGAGTGATTTGCAAACACGGAGGGCCTTCGCAACGGGCGTTGGTATCAAGCGTCGCCGAATACAACTTGAAGTTTTGCAAGAGATGGGATATAAATCAACCGCTCGCTAACGCACGAGCTTGGTTTAGCAGGGAGGCCCCACGCGAATGGGGCCTTTCCTTTTCCTACAGCCTGATGGTGAAGCTGAACGCGAGTTCTAGCCCCTTCCATGCAAGCCTTAGGAAGGCGCTCGCTGTACGCATCGCGACCTCCTTTTTCTTCTTGGTTTAGCACGGAGGTGCGTTGCCCTTGCGAGCAGGCGCAGTGTGGCGGCGTCGCCTCCCGCCAGCAATCCGCCGGCCGGGAGGGACATCCTTCAAATGAGCCACTTGCAGAACCGCAACGTCGTCCCATAATGCGGGCACACACGCCTGCCGTTTTCGCCCCTGGGCGATCGGCCTTTCGTCACCGCCTCCGGGCGTGACGGAGGCCTTTCCAAGGGGAAACTACATGACCAAAACTATCAAAGTGACGTTGGATGTTCCGGTGAGCGACGATGGCAAGTTGCTGCTGCCCGGCAATCTGTCAGTCAGTGGCGACCTCTACCTAACGGACACGGAGATCACGGCGCTGCCCGACAACTTATCGGTCTGTAGCTGCGATGTCGGTGGTGACGTCGTTTCAATCTGCGCGAATGCCCGTTCAAACAGCCGCTCTCAGAATTCAGCATGCACTGCGACCGCTCGTCGACGAGCTGTGCCGATTGTGGTGGCGATGGGTATCGCGGCGATGGCCGCGGTCCTCTTGATCAACATCTTCCCGTTCTGGTTCGTCATCAACAAGGCGGTCTTTACGGAACTTGGTCTTACGGACGAGGACGACCCCATTGGTCAGATCGACGTCGCCGCGATCGAGCCTGACCACTTCGCCGGAACGTAGCCCGTGCTGGCCAATAGTCCGATCAGCGTCGCCATCATGAGGCCTCTGAGAGGAATCCCTGGCGAAATGAAGCTGCATGCGTCGATAAGCGACGCCAGATCAGCCTCGCTAAGGATGCGCGGCGGCGGAATCGCCCTAGATCTGGAGAAGGCTCTGCGCTCCAAGGCCTCGGTTTGGGGGTCGTAGACGGCCAGGTACTCGTAGAATCGGCGGAGCACGCCGTGACGGACGGCGCGACTGTTGGCGGCGCCGCCGAACGACAGGACGAAGTCCAGCGCCATCGTCCGGGTGGCGGGCGCACCCAGCTGAGATCGCTCGGCGTAGCGAACGAAAGCCCGCAGCGTGCCGGCTTGCTTGTTGAAGGCGTAGCCGAGGGAGCGGCGTAGCTCGATGTAGCGCTCGACCTTGTCGCCGAGGAATGCGGCGAAGGCGGTCATGCGGCGCCTCCCGGAAAGGGGAGCGCGACCTCAGCGAGCTGCGAGGCCGCGACCTTCACGTATAGCGCCGTTGTGTTGATGCTTTGGTGCCCTAGAAGATCGGCGACCTCGTTGATCGGCCTTCGTCGCCCGACGAGCTGGGTGGCTAGACTGTGGCGCAGGAGATGTGCGCCTCCGACGCGACCGAGCTCGATCCTACCATGCTGCAACCGCTTCCGCACGATCCTCGAAACAGACGACGCGTACTTGAATGGTCCCACGGGCGGCGTGAAAGACAGGAACAGATGCTGACAATCGACCTTCGGTCGAGCCCGCAGGATGTACTCAGCGAGCGCGGCGCCGGTCTCCTCGATGAGCGGGGCCACTCGGTCACGCTTGCCCTTGCTGCGCCGGACAAAAACCTCGCCAGCTCGCCAGTCGATATCCTGGAGCTGAAGAGCGCGCAGCTCGCCGTTGCGAATGCCTGTGGTGGCGAGCAGCAGCAGGACGGCTCGATCGCGAAGGTCGATCGGCGTCGCCGCGCTGATCGCATCGATGGCGTGGCGAACATCATCCCACGAAAGCCGGGGCGGCAAATGGGCCAGACGCCAATGGGGCGTTCTTGGAACGACGGGGGCCAGATCCTGCTCGTGGTGGCCAGCCCAATGCAGAAAGCGGAGAAACGCTCGGATGTGAGAGGTCGCCGCCGTGCGAGTGGCGGAGGTCGCCGAGAGCGATAGCCGATACTCGACGGCGGCAAGGACATGCTCCGCCGTCAACGTCTCGAGGTCTTGGCCAGGATGGCGATGGCGGAGCCAATCCAGAAAGCGCCGTGCGCCCAAGAGAACGCCATCGCGGGACCTTGGCTCAAGGCCTCGTACCCTGCTCAGATAGTCAGAAAAGGAGCTCAAAAGCGGAGCGTCCGGATCATCGACTATAATGGGCGTCGAAGCAATGAATCGTTCGGGCGCCACCCGTCGCGCGTGTTGGAGCGCAGACACTGCCGCAATCCGCGGTGAGTCCGTGGTGAATGTGCATAGATAGCTATCGACGATAGCGTCGCCGATCGGCCGTGAACCGCAATGTGCTGCAGCAAAACGGCTGAACCGCGCGATCCGGCTCAGATAAAGCTTAGCGGATGCTTGCTTGTAACCGAGCGAGAAAAAGTGCCCCGCGATGCGATCCATCTCGGCGCCGAGCGCCCCGTTACGAAGGCGCTTAAGCACCCCGCGGTACGATCGAGCATTGTGCCCCTCCGGCATCACGGCGCAGGGGGATCCCGCGTCCGCACGAGAGGCACGAAATATTATGTGGCGGAGGAATCCAGCCGTGGCCGGCCCTGGCCTGGCGTTAAGGCGCCTCCGCCACATAATCTCGCCCAACACATAAAAAAGGATCTCGCCCGAGGCCCTCCTGCACCAGCAATGCCAGACCCTGCATGCCCTTGCGCATGTCCGTGTGACCGGTTGCGATCCAGATCCTCGCCCCTGCTGCGATCGGGATCATCGCCGCTCCAGCAGATCCAACACGCGAGACAACGCGGTCATATCAACGCCGGCGTCCACGATCACGCGACATGCCGCGTCACTGGTTTCCACGTGAAGACCTCGATCCGGATAGCTTTGCCTTTGGCGTCCAGTTCGGCCGCCGTCCCGATGACCCGACGCCCCGCAAGATTGACGCTGACGCTTGGTTTGACCGTTCCGATGCTTCCCGGTTTGTGGTGCGGGAACAAACGGTGCGCATCAGTGAGGATGAAACACTTAGCCTGGTCCTTGTCGAGGACGAGCACATGCTCGAAGGTTAGCCCTCTACACTTTGTGACGCGAATATTCTGCCAGTTGTCAGCCGAATTATCATGCGCTTTACGAAATCGGCAATTCTCCACGAGTTTGCGCGGCAAGACCGATCCTATCGGCTGGCCATCATCTCGAGCCATTGGCTCCAAGGCGGCGCTCAGTATAAGCCAAGTGCTGTTGAAGAAGCGCGAGGCCTACAGATGAAGGTACTCGACACGTGGGTGTCTTACTCCGATCTTGCAATGCTGCTTGAGCAAGACGCGTCGCGGTTTTCAATCACTACCGACTTTGTGCTTAACCAGCTTCATGCCCTCATTCGCATCCCTTTCGAGCTGCTAAGCGACTATTGTGAGGATTTTGATCGCGCAGGCACCGGAAGTGCGATGGTCAAAAAGCTTCGCGACGCGGATTGGTACGAATATGCGCGAGCCATCCGAAACACGGTATCGCACAATTTCCGTTTCGATTTTTCGCGATACAAGCCGGAGAAATTCCCCATCACGTGGCGTGGCATCTCTCTGACTCCGGACCTCGATGGGAAAACCATCACGTTCGAGTCATTATGGCACAAATCCGGCATGCGCTCTTTGTTGCGATGCGGGCCTTTGCCGAGGCTTTGCCAGAGTAAGGGGACAATTGCTTCATGATCGTGCGAAAGCGATAAGTGGCCCGAGGTCATGGTTGTCGGCAGCCCGAAGCGCAGCGATATAAGTCGCACGGGCAGCGCCAGCAGTCTGCAAGTCGGCGCCGCCCCATGTGAAGCGTTGGCCGCCAAGCTGCACGATCAACACATCAGCAGCCAATCGTGACCAGCGGCCGTTGCCGTTTGGAAACGGATGTACGGATACCAGGCGGTGATGGAAGCGAACGGCAAGTTCGTCGGGCGGATAGGGGTTGTTCTCGACCCAATACCTGGCGTCATCGAGCACTTGGCGCAGCGAAACTTCGATTAGATGTGGCGCGACGCCGAGGTTGCGCTCC
This sequence comes from Bradyrhizobium sp. WSM2254, assembly GCF_000472645.1. NCBI lineage: Bacteria > Pseudomonadati > Pseudomonadota > Alphaproteobacteria > Hyphomicrobiales > Nitrobacteraceae > Bradyrhizobium > Bradyrhizobium sp. WSM2254. Next base: position 42,134 of record NZ_AXAB01000053.1, read on the forward strand.
GTCGTTCGAAATTTGCCGCCCCAGCGCCAGACGCGTTCGAACATGCGCCGATGCAAGCTCTTGAGAACACTTTCTCGCGTCGCAACCTTCCGGCGGCCGAATGCCCAGCGGTTTGCCGTAGCGATATTCTGCTGTTCAAGTTCGTTCAACTCGCTGCGCAAAGTAATGTGCGTTGGGATAATCGATGTGAATGGCGCCAATTCACAAGGTCATGGAAGCGGCGTGACCTTCAGCTGGCTGAGCGACGCGACCTTGTCGGTGCGCGTCATCTTGAACTTGGTGTCCAGACCGAGCCACTTGTCCCAGAGTTGGTTGATCTCGCCGGCCTGGTCCATGGCGAGGAGGGTCTCGTTGATCTGCGAGCAGCGCCGGCTCATCCTTCTTCATGCCGACGCCGAGCGGCTGCAGCACCACGGGCTCCTCGATCATCTTGAGCGGCTGACCGGCCTCCTTGGACTGGTTCACAAGCTTGGTAATGGTCATGGTATTCGACACCATTCCGACCGCCTTGTTCTGTTGAACCGCCATGAAGGCCGAACCAATATCGACAAATCAACGGATCGCGCGTCAAGGGCTTAGCCCTTAAGCAGCAGAACAAAAGTGCGAGCGGCTTGCCGCGCCCACACCTTGAGTGCGCGAAGGATTGAAGCCGAACGGCCAGGACGCGTTTGCGGCCTGGTTCACGAAGCTCCATGGGCGAAGCGAGGTGTTCGCCCTACATCACAACGGAGGGGGCTATTTCTTCCAATCGAAGTGATTCTTGTCGTATATACGCTCCGGTGTAACGTTCGGGAGCGAGAGTGATGGCCAACGCGCTCGAGATCTATAAGGCTCACCCGGTAAGATCGCAGCTCGGCAGGAGAGCCGCACAGTATGTGCGCATGTCGACACAACGGCAGCAATACTCGATTGAAAATCAGGCTGCTGTAATTGCAGCTTACGCGCACGCCCACAACCTGACGATTGTACGAACCTATCGCGACGAGGGAGAGAGCGGTCTGCTCATCAAGAACAGGGCCGGTCTTATGAAGCTCATAAAGGATGTCCAAGCAGGAGAAGCCGATTTTGGTCATATTCTGGTCTATGACGTAAGCCGGTGGGGCCGCTTTCAGAATGTCGACGAGAGCGCGCATTACGAATTCATCTGCAAACAGGCGGGCATCAACATCGCGTATTGCGCGGAGCAGTTTGATAATGACGGCAGCGTGCTCTCCAGCATCATCAAGAACATCAAGCGCGTGATGGCAGCAGAATACAGTCGCGAGCTTTCGGTAAAGGTTCACGCTGCGCAGTGCCGGTTCGCCCGATTTGGCTTCAAAGTCGGAGGTCGCCCCGGTTATGCTCTCTTGCGAGAACTTGTCGATCAGAGTGAGCGGTCGCGAGGCGTGCTGAAGAACGGTGATCAGAAATACCTCTCAACCGATCACGTCCGAGTGCGCCCCGGCATCCCCGAAGAAGTAGCCGTGGTGAAGTGGATCTTCGAACGATTTTTGCAGGTAAAGTCTGAAGCTACGATCGCCCGGGAGCTAAACCGGAGGGCCGTACTCACGAGCACAGGAGTTCGGTGGACGCGTGCAGCGGTTAACGCGGTGCTGCGAAACGAGAACTACATTGGAAATATGACCTTCAACCGCCGATCACGCAAGCTGCGGAGGAACAGCACCTGCAATCCTCCCGAGCTTTGGATCACCAGCGAGGGATGTATCGAGCCAATCGTTGAACGCGAAACCTTCCTGAAGGTAAGCAAGATCATTGAAGAACGGCGTGTCGACCTCACTGAAGAGGAGATGCTTGCCCGCCTACGCAAGACGCTGTTCAAGGAGGGACGCCTGAGCTCTGCTATCATAGCCAGCACGGTAGGCCTTCCTTGCGCCTCTACCTACCAAAACCACTTCGGTGGCATGATGAACGTGTATCGGCTGATCGGTTACGCTCCCAAACGAAACTATGAGTTTCTTGCATCACGTCCACAGTGGGCTGAGGAAAAGGCAAAGCTCGCCGCGGAAATCGCCATGGCTGTTAGAAAGGCCAGAGGCCAAGCTGCCTCTCGCGTCGGGACGAGTTCCTTGCGCGTAAACGGATCGATCAACATCTCAATTCGAGTAGCCCTCTGGTGCGGAAGGCAAGACCGCGCACCGTACTGGTCTATAAAGCGCGGGACACGCCTGCCTCACGGCTGGATTGCCGCACCCAGAATGGCTGAGCATAACAAGTCGGTGCTCGATTACGTACTGCTGCCCACTGACGGGAAGGTAAAACGAACCATGACGTTTTCTGAAAGGGCTCGCATTCGCCGTGGGATATCTCGCTTCGAAACCGCTGACGGCCTGGCACGAGCAATCGTCGGGCAAGTAGTTGGGGCAGGTCGTTCCTCCCCAGCGCCTCACGACAAGCGATCGAGACCAAAGCAACCCAAGACCAAAAGAGCCCCCGCGCGGCGTTGATCGAACGCAGATACAAGACCTTCCGCGAAGCAGTGCTTCATAATGCCGTCTTCAGATGTCGAGGAGACACAGCAGTCTCAGTTTGCCATGTCTCAGTTTCTGGATCAAAAACCAAACCGACCAGTCCGACGGTACAATCAAGAAAATCATTTCCAGGATCTGTCCCAAAAATTGCGCTGCTCCAGCTTGGTTCAACTTTCTGTTAGCGGTTCTGGACGACGTCGTGTGCAAGGCACGCACCGGCCGTAATCCGTCTCGCCGATTTGCTCCGCCAAGGCGGACTTCCCGCTTCCGGATTCGCCGACGAGCAAGCACGCGCGGTCCCGGTTGAGCCAATCGCGCACCTTGGCGTGGGCTTTATCGGAGGTAGCGGCGGCAAGCCAGAAATCTGGCTGCGAACATCGGCCATAAGCTCGCGGCTTGAGCGATCTAGGACTTCCCAATCGTGCCGATAGTCGGGATGGTCATGCAGATCGAATTCGTCGCGCAGCTCGACAAGCAAGCCTGCCAGATCGATCGATCCGCCCGCCCGATTCCCTAGGCCCGCTCGTCGAGCGAAGAGGCGGGCAAATATTGCGGAGTTACCTGTTATTGGCAGTCAGAATCCCAAGCGACCGGCCACCTAGTGTCCTGAACCAGAAGTTCGCAACATCGGGTCGTGTTGTACCGGGGCATTGTAACGGCAGAAGCGCTCGATGGAAGCAAGGACGTCATCGGCTGACTTGGTCCACCGGAACGGCTTGGAATCGGCGTTGTGTCGTTCGATGAACGAGGTGATATCGGCCCTAAGGGCGGCGACACTGCGATAGACGCCGCGCCTGATCTTCTTGTCGGTAAGGAGTGCGAAGAAGCGCTCGACCTGATTGAGCCATGACGAACTGGTCGGGGTCAGGTGCACATGCCAGCGCGGCCTATTAGCCAGCCATTTCCGGATCAGCGGCGATCTCGTCCAAGAACTTGCGGAACTCGGCGGCCCGGTGCCGTCCGTAGCACTTTCCGATGACCCGTCCGGTCGCAATGTCGAGGGCGGCGAACAGCGATGTGGTGCCGTGTCTTTTGTAGTCGTGGCTCCTTCGGGCCGGCTGGCCGGGACGCATCGGCAACATAGGCTGACTGCGGTCCAGCGCCTGGATTTGAGACTTTTCGTCCACACACAGAACGATGGCATGCTCTGGCGGGGAGACGTAAAGGCCGACGACGTCACGCACCTTGGCCACGAAGTTCGGATCGGTCGAGAGCTTGAACGTCTCCAGCCGGTGCGGCTGGAGCCCGAAGGCTCGCCAGATGCGTTGCACCGTCGATACCGACAGGCCGCTGGCCTTCGCCATATCGCGGGAACTCCAATGGGTGGCGTTCTCGGGGCAGCTTTCCAGCGTCCTCAGGATCACGGCTTCGACACGACCATCGGCAATGGTGCGCGGCGCCCCCGAGCGCGGCTCATCGTGCAGTCCGGCCACGCGCTGCTCCACAAATCGCCGCCGCCATTTGCCTACCGTCCCCCGCTCAAGGCCCAGCTTGGCCGCCACTTCCTTGTTCTGACCGCCTTCCGCGCAGGTCAGCACGATCCGGGCTCTCAGAGCCAGCGCCTGCGCCGTCTTTCGCCGCATCGTCAGCGACTGAAGTTCAGCATGCTCAACATCGCTCAAAATCAGGGGCGCAAGTCGCTCGGCCGCCATCAGATCCTCCCTCGCTGTGTAGCCGCCATCTCTGGCACAGCGACGCGAATCTAATGCGAATCTACGATTGCGAACTTGTGACTCAGGACACTAGGTTCAAGCAAACACTCCGACCAACCGGCCCGGGGATGTTCTTTGCACTCGCAGGGGACGGACTAACAGCAATTGGGAGGACAAATGGACCTGAAGAGCGAAAGCCCCGACGAATACGGTGATGACGTATTGGTGGGAGGAGCCGCGATCGCCGAATACCTGTTTGGATCGCGGGAGCTTCGGCGCAAGGTGTATTATCTGGAAGAGACTTCGAAACTGCCGATCTTCAGATTAGGTTCAATGCTGCGCGCACGGAAGTCGCTGCTCAGCGACTACATCAAGGGACAAGAGCGGCGCCCCGTCAAGCTGCTTCAGCTCCAAGCTCAAATTGCCGCGCTATCGGGGACGATCGACCCGCTTGAGCAAGCCGGATTCGATGCGGCTGAAGCACGACATCTCATGGCGGAGCGTCGGAAGGAGTTGAAAGACATGTCGCGCCGGTAAGATCGGCGAGAGGCTTATTTGAAGAGAACCTTTTCAAGGCCCGTAACGAGTTCCGCGCGCTTTTCCTTCGATAGCTTATCGAGATTCTGCTGACGCCATTTGACGGCAGGCAGATCGGCGGCAGCGGGGATGCCAAGGAGATCCCAATTGGGCTCGCCGCGCTCGAATGAGACGAGAAACTTCCGGTGCGCGTCCGGCATCTTGCCAACAACTTCTTCAATCAGGGTCTTGCGTGCCGCAATGAGGCCATACTTCAGAACGGGCTCTTCAGTCATCCCCTCGAAGCCGTGGAGGAATTCATCGCTGATGTCCTTTTGAGACGAGGCAAGCACCTCGAACATCGGCCGGTCGTGACTCAAGAGATAGATGATGAAGGCCTTGCGGAGTTCATCGGTGATACCTTCATTGGCCAGCAGGTCGCGAATATCGAACAGATCGCGCGGATGCTGGCGATCCAAGGCGGCGACGATTTTTCCGCCATAGAGGTCAGCAAAGGAGACCGTGCGAGCCTCAGCGAATCCGAACGCTTCCTCAACGGCGGGACGCACCGAAGTCACGACCGGCTCGAGAACACAGCCGCGCAGCACAGGCGTGACTTCAATCTTGATCTGGACGTTCTGCGAGCGAACCACGAGCTTGACGATCGTGTCCTCTTTTCGAGTCTCGTGGACCTGCGCGCCCGGGATCTTCTCTTTGATCCGGGCCACGATGCGCTTCATAGCCGCATCTATCTCAGCAAGGGATTCCGCTCGCGGCGCAACCGGAACATAAGTTAGATCGATGTCGACAGAGAGGCGCGGCATGTCGCGAACGAATAGATTGATCGCGGTGCCACCTTTTAGAGCGAAGCACTTCTCTTCGGTGACAAACGGAAGAACGCGCAACAGCAGCGTGACCTGTTTTTTGTAGACGTCAGCGAACGCCATCGAGATCTCCCGGGACGGTTATTTGATAGGTCGGATCGAGAATACCACCTCGGACGAGCATACGTTTGCCATGCCCAAGATCGACAGCTTCCTTGTTAAGCCGTTTGAGCCAGGCATGGTTGTGACGGTCGGCGAAATAAAAGAAGAGACGCTTCACCTTTACACTCGCGCAATCCTTCAGGAGCTTTTGCAAGCGGTCCGGACGAAGGTTGGCAAGGCCACCGAGCAGGGCATCGACATGCTCGAAACTTTCGTTGTTGGGCAATTCGTCGAGCAGTTCGAAAACGGCGCGCTCGGGCGTTGACAAGGTTAGAGGCCAGTCCCATTGCCCCCAATTCAGTTGAGTGACGTCGCCTCCCCGAAACGCCGTGACATCCGTCATTTTCCCGGTTTCGACATTCCAGCGGACGCTGCTTATGCCTTTCGTGACGGGATCGTTTTTGAAGAGCCGCCGATCGTTGTGGTAGATGAATTTGACCTTCAACGGCAGCTTGTCGACCCAGGAAGGCGGCGCTTTCGATCCGTAGAGATGCACGCGGGTCGTCGATTGCGGAAGGTAGTGCGCGTATCCTTCTAATTCGAGTGCCGTTCGTCCGCCAACAACAAGCGGTGAATAATTCAGGATGCCCTGCAGAGATATGATGACCTGCTGCCAGCTCAGTTCGTAGCGCGGCCGGCGGAAGACCCCTCGGGCTGGTTGTTCAAGCCAACCACGTTGCACATAGAGATGTTGGAGCTGTGTGGAGTAGCCCTGCCGCTTGAGCCAGGCGGAATCGACCACCAGCCCCTCGGGAAGGAACTTGTCGAGCTGGTTTAGCAGTTGCCCCTTTTGTCTATCCATAGTTTATATAATAGCATATTTTCAAACCATTTTCTAGTTCGAAATATCTAGCATAGATCAATCCACAATTGATTATTTAAGAAAAATATAAACCCAATGCCTTTTGCCTAATCAAGAATTCGCTTGATATGAGCACCGCGACCTTAAAATTCAGCAGCTCATCAGGCACTTGCCTTGAATCCGGCAGGCAGGATGATGGTGGTCTTGCTCAGTGCCGACTTTGGATAAAGCAAAATCAGAATATTGCGCTTGGTGTCGAACGCCTCAGCGACGGCCTCGTGCCGTTGGCCGTTGAGGTCCGTGAGAGCGACCGTTGTGGGGCGCGACATGCGCCGTCCAATCGGAATGATTTTCCCGAGAAAGTGGTCGGCGGTGGTCAAGGCGCATGTCGGTTTGCCGAATTGACTGCGAAAGGAGGGGGACGGCTCAATGCGTCGAACCTGGGCACGAAAGCCTTCGCCTTGCACAAACTCGACCGGTTCAAGCACGTATGAGACGCCTGAGCCTGGCGAGAATGCGTTGAACGAGCGGCGGCGGCCAAAGCATCTGTTCGCCGGCCTTGTGAAGTGCGGCTGCTGTGGCGGCGGCTACACAATGATCTCGAAGGATCTGCTTGGCTGCGCGACGTCGCGGAACAAAGGCACCTGCGACAACCGCCTAAACATCCGGCGCGATGCGTTGGAAGCCTCGGTGCTCAGCGGCCTCCGGACGCATCTTATGGAGCCAGAGTTGTTCAAGGAATTCTGCGACGAGTTCACCCGCGAGGTGAACCGGCTGCGGATTGAACGCAGCGCTAACATCATCGGTCAGCGCAAAGAGTTGGAGCGCGTCCAGCGGGATTTGGATCGCGCGATCCAAGCCATCCTGGATGGCGTGCCCGGCGCTCAGCTCAAGGATAAAATTGGTGGTCTTGAAGCCCGCAAGGCGGAACTGACCGAGCTGCTGGCAAACGCCGAAGGGCCACCGCCCCTTCTGCGTCCGAACATGGCGGAGATCTATCGCCAGCGGATCGCTGCGCTCTATGAGAGCCTGCAGAGCGAGGACGGCAAGGCCGAGGCGGCTGAATCGTTCCGAACACTGGTCGATCAGGTGACGCTTGTGCCTGACCAGGCCGAGCTGGCGATCGTGTTGCGCGGCGACCTGGCCGCGATCCTTCGGTTCGCGGCGAACAAGAAAAACCCCGACGTCCTTTGGGAAGCCGGGGTTTTGGGCGCCTTGCTTTCGCAAGAATCGTTGGTTGCGGGGATAGGATTTGAACCTATGACCTTCAGGTTATGAGGCCAAAGGCCGGAATGAAGCGAAAAGCGCCGCCAGGGCACGTCCCAGATCAATCGAAGCGGTTCGTCCTTTTCGTACGCCACAGCAACCCAGCAGCCATACCTGCGCACATGATTTCTTTCTTACTAGAGCAGCCTACGATCTCATCGCCTCAGACTGATCGTGGTTTGGGACCAAGGCATGAGCGGCAAGGACGAGAAGACTCCGATCGGGGCGTTAGGGTCGCCAATTGGTCGTAAAATGCCGCACGCCACGAAGCGCCATCGCAAGAACCGTGGCATGCCGCCGCCCGCGACGTTCGATATCGATACGCTGCCGGGCAGCTCTAATTTGACATCGCTCGAGGCGGCCGCGGTCATCCGGCGCACGCCCGGAGCGCTGGAGCAATGGCGGCGCGATCCGAACCATCCCCTGAAATGGCGCTACGTCGATGGTCGGCCCCTCTATCGTGTCGATGCGGTGCGGGACTATCTAGCCAAGTGCGATAAGAGCACTAGGACGCCTCAGCCGCATAATGCTCACGGAGACGGCCGAGGAGCTCGGCCTTGATCGGGTCAAGCGGATTCGTCCGCTGCAGGCGCACAATCTTGCCGACCCGTTTCGCGCCGACCAACTCTGCAATGTAGTCGTGAGCCGCTTCGAACGCCATCTTGCGGATGATCCACTGTTCGTCGTGATTGTAGACCTGATCGATTCCGCTAGGCTTTTGCCCAACACACAGCCGCTGGATTTCGTTGTCGTAGCCACAGCGTGACATGATGGTGCGCAAGCTGCGCCTTAAGTCATGCATGGTGAATTTGGCGACGCTCGCTTCCTTGACCAGGCGGTTGACCATCTTGGTGAAGCCGGACATCTGGCCGCCGGTCTTCGGTGACGGGAAGACATAGTCGGAGGTTGCCCGCTGGAAATGCTTCGCAGCCATGAGCACCTCGTCAACCAGGTGAGTGCGTGGCACGTCGTGATGCAGACCCATCTTGGTCCATGCCGCATCGAAGGTAATGCGGTCATCCATGACGTGCTGCGACCACTTGATCATGGTGGGCTCGCTGCGGCGCGGCCCCCCGAGCAGGCAAATGCGTGTCAGGAGACCAAAAGCCCCGAGCTTGCCGGATGCCTGCCAGACCTTGATGATCTCATCATCAGTCAGTGCGCGGCCCTTCGTTCGGCGTCCGACCCTTTGCGCACGGGTTTCTTTGGGCTCGCGATAGCCAGCGAGCACGTTGTGGTCGACATAGCCCTCGCTAACGCACCATTCGAGGAAGGTGTGCACGTGCTTGCGCAAGTCCTTGGCCGCGCCACGCCTGCCGGTCTTCGCAATCTTGTCGACCGCTGCCATAATCTGCCGCCGCGTCAGTTCCCCGACGCCGCTCTCGGCGTGGTCCTTGAGCCCGCGCCGCAGCGCCGACATTGCTGGCTTCCAGTTGACGACTTGACGTCCAGTCAAGGACATCTGGTAGGGACCATCTTCAACGATGAGGATCGCCAGCGTGGTACGCTGCTTCTCGGCTGCCTGTTGCCGCCTCGCCTCGCGCTTCGTTTCATTCGGGTCCACGCCTTTGACGACCTCGCCAGCGGCGATGGTGGCGGCCTTGCGCGCAGCCTTCTCATTATATTTGGGCCACGCACCGAGGGTCTTGCGCTGGGTCCCCCTCACCCCCGGCTTGGTGAAGAGGTAGACCCAGGTCCGACCACCGGTGGCGCGCATGCGCAGGGCGAGGCCGGGCAGCTTGTCGTCGTGGAGATAATGCTGGGCCTTGCCCGGCGGCAGCGTGGCGTTGCGGATCACCGCATCGGTGAGTGTCAGCTGAGTGGCCGGCTCCGTCATGATCCTACTCTTTCTTTGTGCCCTGGTGTGCCCCGCGAGAACGGCAATGAGCCTCAAACAGAACCAGGCCTCAGACCTTTCCCTCACTCTGTGCCCACGCAGGAAAGGATCGACAGACCCCGACAGAACCGGGTCTCAGACCTTCCCCCGTTTTGTGCCCCAAGGGAAAATCTGCAGGGGGCACAACAGGGGCACACAAAATGTAGTGTGGGCCGCTATGGCTCCCAACGGCCAAATATGGCCATAAGCCCCTGCATTGCAGTGACTTTTTATAATCTGACTATGGCTGGATTAGGTCTGCCGAGATCTAGGAATTGTGGTTCACACGGGAGAGGTCCAAGGTTCGATCCCTTGTGCGCCCACCATCCATCTTCCTGAACCCTGCCGGTTGCGGACGATCCTCGACGCTTGGCGGCTATCGGTACCGTCTCGTCAAAAAATCGAAAAACAACCCCATGCACAGTAGCCGACGTCAGTCGGATCAATGGGTTACGTATTTTCCGAATCCGATTGCTCCGTCGGGCAAGACACGGGCATGATGGCATCATCCGGGGGGAGAGTTCCTGAGCCCGTCATTGCGAGCCAACGGGTCCGCGCAAAGCGCGGCCCGATGACAGGCTCCGCGAAGCAATCCAGAATCCCTCCGCGGAAAGACTCTGGATTGCTTCGCTTCCGCCGTCGCTCTTCGAGCTATGGCGGACAAGGCGCTCGCAATGACGGAGCAAGAGATGAGACCGCGCCAGTTCACGGGGACGCAAGCTCTCAAGCCACCCGAGCCGGCCGCAAGGCCGCGTAGAGGCCGACGAGGGTCCCGATGGCGATCAGCCCTGCCGCCAGCAGCAGCTGCAATTCCCCATCATCGGTGGCGCCTACGGACGACACCAGTCTGGTCACGACGACGAACAGAATGCCCACACAGGCCGCTGCACCCACGCAGAGATGGGCGAGCTCTCGCGTCAGGTTCCGGCCGAGAAGTCCGAGCGCCGTGAAATACATCGCACAAGCGTTGGGATGAACGAACAGGGCGACGCGCGCGTAAGGACCGTAGGCGTCGAGGAGAGACTCACACCGGTTCAGCGCCGCTCTTGAGGCAACCCGCTGCAACAGCGGTCTGAAGAAACGAGCCTGTCCGTAACTCAAAACGGCGCCCGCAATGATGGCCAGCCAGGCCACGATAAAAACGGAGACATCCGCAGGCTTCGGATTGAGCGCCACGGACATCAGGATGAGGGCGGTTCCGGGAAAATAGCCGAAATACGGGAAGACCGATTCCAGGAACACGCAGACGAACATGAAGACCAGAAACCATGACGAACCGGTCGCGCCATGGACGATGGCGTTCAAGTCGAAGAGGTCAGTCTTGTACAGGACGAGGTACATGCACATGGCTAGTCCAGCCAGCGCATAAAACGGCAACGCCCCCGACAGAAAACGTCTCATCCAACCATCGGGCTTTGTTGCGCGGGCACAGCGGAGACCATCGATATCAGGACAAGACAAGGAAGACGCATGGCCCATGCTTTAGGCGAATGAGCTTGCTCCTGTCGATAGCAATCCTCGCCTCACCTGCGCGCCCCTACGCGATCGACAAAATCTCGATCTCCTGCGTCCCCGACCCCACGACGTCGCCCACCGCTTTTCCCATCAGCGACCTTGCGACCGGCGAGACGAACGAGATCGAGCCGGCCTTCGGGTCGGCCTCGTCCTCGCCGACGATGCGATAGGTCTGCACGCGGCCGTCAGGGCGGCTGAAGGTCACCGTGCTGCCGAAGGCGACCGTGTCGGTCGAAGCCGGGGTGGGAACGACCTGTGCGGTGCGCAGCCTTTCCGTCAGATAGCGGGCATCGCGCAGGGGGACCGCGGACTGCCGGCGCTTCTCGTTGACGTCGTCGATGGCTTGCGCGGCCTCATAGGCCTCGCGCGCCTGTTGAAGCTGGGTCTGCAATGCCTGCAAGCCGGCTTCGGTCACGAGGTTCGGATGAGGCGAGATCGGCCGATCGGGCAACAGCGTCTCGGACGCCGTCTCGGCGCTTTCTTCCTTGGTAAAGGCAACGCTCAATTCGTAGATCCTGTCGAACTGTCTTGGCTGACGGCGGCGCGTCCGCTCACGGGCGATTGCCCGGACTATATCTCAAGTTGGACGAAACGGCGCAGCTTGAAGACGAGGTCCGGCATGGCCTGGCGGAACCGCGTCGCGTTCTGGAACGTGGTCGAGAACGGCGCGAAGGTGATCATCGCGTTCCAATGCCGGTAGCCATAGACCGTGACCGAGACGCCGGACGCGGGAAAATCGTCCAGCTTGCGCAACTCGCCGAGCACGAGATCGGCAATCGCTTCCGCGGGCAGCAATTGCTTGCCATCCGGTGTCGTGGCGATCTTCGCGGGCGGCTCGACCGGCCTGGTGACTGCCGGCGCGGCATCGGACGCATGATCATCCGGCTTGACTGATGCCGCAGCGGGGATGGGCGCCTCGACCGGGTCAAATCCATTCGTCGGCGCTGTTGGTGGACCCTCGGTGAGCGGCGGCGGTGCGACGATGTCTGCGCGCTTGCCGCCTCCCAGGATGCTGCTGATCATGGCCACAAGGCCAGCATCCTTCACGTCGTCGCTCATCGCTTCCCCCGGCTTCGCCCTACTCTAGCACTGCTCCGGCAGACCGCCACAACGTATCTGTGGTCCGCTTCCCGCCTGGCCAGGGCCGCCTCCGTATGGCACCGGCGGCGCGACGCCGAATCGCGCCGCGCCGCCGTGCGATTCGTCACTGCTTCTCGAACGGAATGTATTGCTGGTACTGCTTGGGCACGGAACTGCGATAGCGCGCGGGCACCGTGCCGGTGTCGACCGAATGATCGATCTCCTGCTGCCGCGTCATCTTCTTCTTCGCCGGCTTCTTCGATGCGCTCTTCTTGGAGTCGGACGGCTGGGCTGACGTGTCGGTGGTCGCGCTCGGCGTTGTCGTCGTCGCGGCCGGCGCGGTGGTCGTCGCCGCAGGTGCGGTGGTCGTCGCCGCAGGCGCTGGGGTCCCGCCGGCGGCCGGCGCGCTCTGCGCCAGCGCGAGCGGTGTTTGCATGAGAAGCGCCAGCGCTGCTGTCGCAGCCAGCAAATATGACCTTTGCATCAGAACCTCCAAAATAACTGTCCCGAATGCGGCAAAGCGTAGGCCTCCGGGAGCGACGTGTGCAAGTCCGCGGACGATAGGCCGGAACCCGGCCTCGAACTGTGGCCGAGATCACATCACTCGCCGCGGCTGGCCTCATCATAGATGCATGTCGAACGCGGCGCCCACCGCGGACACCAGGACGAGCACGACAAAGTGTCGGGCAAATCCCGGCGAACTGACGCGAAGCCGCTTGCGCTGATCGATGACGAGAATGTTATCCGTCATCGCTTCGGGAAAAATTTGCAAAGCGCGGCCGCAGCTTGCTCGCAAAGCGCCTCCCTCTGAAGAACCGCCGATGCCGGACAAGTGTGATCTATCTCGCTTGTTGCGGGTGCGATCTAGCCTAGCCTGCATACTCCAGCGCGAACAACTTCAGCTTGACTTGTATCCATCGTGACTTTTCAGGGAGGTCTCATGAGCAGCCGCCACAGCATTGTTCCGCGCGGTCTGAACGCAACGCGCTCGCCGCTTTCGCAAGGCCGCTTCGGCCGCATGTTTCGCAAGCTCACACCGGCAAAGTTCGGCCTCAACGACGCCGACAACATCGCGAACCTTTCGGCGCTGGCCGACAAGATGGTCGGGACGTTCGATGCGCCGAAGGACGGACCGGACGCGGAGGAGAGCGGCATTCCTTCGCTCTACACTTATTTCGGCCAGTTCATCGACCACGACATCACGTTCGATCCGGTCAGCTCGCTGACCAAGCAGCAGGACCCCGACGGGCTCGTCGACTTCCGCACGCCGGCGCTCGATCTGGACAATCTCTACGGCCGCGGTCCGAACGACCAGCCCTACATGTATGACGGCATCAAGTTCCGCCTCGGCGAGAAGCTGACTGGCGCGGGCGTGCCCGATGCCAGCGACCTGCCCCGCTTCAAGGGCCGTGCGCTGATCGGCGATCCCCGCAACGACGAGAACAGCATCGTCTCGCAGTTCCAGGCCCTGATGCTGCGCTTTCACAACCGCATGGTCGACGACAATGACAGCCTGTCGTTCGAGGAGGTGCAGCAGCGCGTCCGCTTCCACTATCAATACGTCGTCATGAACGACTTCCTGCCGCGTATCGTCCACGCCAGCGTGCTGGACGAGCTGAGAACCGCCGGCCGCTACGACCGCAGCAAGCTCGCCTACTACCACTGGAAGACCTACCCCTTCATGCCGGTCGAGTTCTCGGTCGCGGCCTACCGGCTCGGGCACTCCATGATCCGCCCCGGCTATCGGCTGAACGATGCGGCCAACATGCTGTTGCAGATCTTCCCCGATCCCCACAATCCCGACCACAATGCGCTGACCGGCTTCCGTGCCATGGGTCCGGGGCGCGCCATGGACTGGGGCCGCTTCATCGATCTCGACACGCGTCCCTATGGCGTCGAGGACGACGACACCAATGCCGACAACAACAGGCGGCTTCAGTTCGCCTACCGCATCGATGCGTCGCTGGTCGATCCGCTGCGCAAGCTGCCGCCGGAAGTCGCATCCAATCCGTCGTCGCTCGCGCTGCGCAATCTCGAGCGCAGCTGGCGGCTCGGGCTGCCCTCGGGCCAGGCCGTTGCCAGGGCGATGAATCTGACGCCGCTGACGGACGACCAGATCATCATCGGCAAGGCCGTTGACGAGCCGGGACCGGACGATCCGCAAGTTCAGATCGCCTCGATCGCGAACGGCGTGTTCGCCGGCAATTGCCCGCTCTGGGCCTACATCCTGGCCGAGGCACGGCAGTTCCAGACCGCCGTCACGATCCCGGCCACCGGCGCGCCCGGCCCCATCAACACGCCGCAGCTCGGCCCCGTCGGCGGTCGCATCGTGGCCGAGGTCTTCCTGGGCATGATGTTCGGCGACCATTCCTCGGTGCTGTCACTCGACCCGCAATGGACACCGGTGACCGGCGAGAGCTTCGCGCTGAGGGATCTCGTGGCCTACGCGCTCGGCCAGGGCGATCCCCTGCACTGAGAGCGTGACGGAAGATGGTACAAAGGCCGCTCGTGTCGTGCGAGCGGCCTTTTGGCCATCTTGCCCCGACGAGGAGAGGTGACTGAGGTCCTCGCGCGCATCAAGCCAAACGCCGCGCGAGCGGCAGGTTCTTTGAACTTGTCATTCGGGGTAATATTGACAAGGAGATCGCCGGCTTTGGGCGCAACAGAGCGCACGATGACGTGCATACCGCCACGGCTGCAGCACTGACATCTTCGCGAAGCACCTTGCGGCGCACCTACGGAACAGCATTACATCTGAGAAATTCGCGGAACGAAAAGGCTCATCAGTCTTTCTCTGACCTTCGGGAGGTGCCCCATGACTTCTCAGGCCATAGAAGGCGCATGTGCGTTCGCCTGGCGGAACTACCTGCTGCTCCATAGTGGCATTAGTGAGAACGACAACACGCGTTCCGCCCTCGTTCGCTACGTCACCAATCTTCGCGATACCGGCGAATATGATTTCGATCTCTTGCAAATAGCAGCGGTCGCTTACCTGAAAAAGCTGGACGAACTGCATGACGACCGAGGTGCGAGACTCGCGGCAGATCAGGCTTTGGCCGAGCGGTTAGCATCACGTGGTGCACAACCTGGCAGGTAGCTTTGGGCTTGATCACCAGAACAGAAGGAGCAAGCAGCCATGGCAGACAACACCTCTAACTCAGACCGTCTCGCGCGCGACGCCCAAAAGCGCACAACCGCAGCCACAGAAATCGGCATGATTGCCTTGAAGCCAATTATGCATTTTCAGGTCGCAATGCTGAGGATGTGGGCCGACAGCATCGAAAGGTTCGCGGGCAATTACGAAAAGGGATTCGAAGAAACCGTGACCGCAGTCGAGGAACAGTCCGACAAGGATCGCGCCGCGTAAATCAACGCAATCGTTCGGCGGAGTCCGAGTTGGGTCAAACTGAGAAGTCCGGGCGCTGAGCCGGCAGGTCGGCTTTACCCCCAACTCCAGACAAACCGCTGCATCGGACTAACTGACGCGATGGGCCAACAGCAGACATCTTCATAACTCGATTGATGACGAGTTTAAACTTGCTTGGCGCTTGCACCTGGAGATCGGTCGGGTTGGCGCCACGCGGGATAAGGCTGACATGAGGCCAACCCGACGATTGGCGCATCGCGACCCATAGGTCCCATCGCCTACGCTGGGACAACGTCGGCGGCGGGATTGGGCGCGGCTCCCCGATGGACGTTTATGGCTACGTGCCAAGTGACGCGATGATCGAAGGCGAGTTGGCCCATTCAATTGCCCTGTTGTGGGTACCTCGTTTGGATGGCTAGTTCTTGGTCATTTGCGCGATAAACTTGTGGCACCGAGCGCGCCTACAGGGGCGCATACGGGGGCAGTGACTATATGGTCCAGCTCTCCTCGCGGCAGACCCAGCTCCACCATTCCGGGAGGAGAGATATGACCCCGATCCGTTCCATTTGCGTCGCGATTCTGGTAATCTTTGCGTCAGCGACGACGTCTCTCGCTGGATCACCTGAAGAGGATATCAAGAGCGCGTACGCGGGGTGGGACGCTGCCTTCGGTAAAGGAGACGCAAAGGCTATCGCCGCATTCTATGCTGACGACGCGATCTTTCTTCCGGCCAGCCATGAAGTTATCAAAGGGCCGGCCGGCGTGGAAAAATTCTTCAGCGGCATTTTCGCGGGAGGCGCGACGGGCCATAAGCTCGAAGTTGTTGAGGCGCATGGCAACGGCACGCTGCTTTTCGGTGCAGCGAAGTGGTCGGCCAAAGGCAAGGACGCCAGTGGAAAAGATCAGCCGTGGGGCGGCCTTGCGACGCATATCTTTGAGCGGCAGAGTGATGGCAGCCTGAGGATCAAGCTGCACACGTTCAATTAAACGTCTTGATCGCTGGTCTAACTGGGCCGCGGGCAGAGCAACAAAACATTCTGTCCGGCCCCTCCTATAGCCTGACGACCGACGACTCCGAAAGCCAAGTGTCGTATGGAGTGCTCAAGCTGTAAGGCCACCATTCCAGAGGGCAGCAAGTTCTGCATTGAATGCGGGGCAGTGGTCTCGGTCGCGTGCCCGACTTGTCAAAACATTAATCCACCGCAAGCCAAGTTCTGCCGGAAGTGCGGGGGCCGGCTGGTCATTGACGCCACGATCAATCGCACGGAGCCGCTGTCGGCCACGCCGCCGATATCTGGACTGACGACACTCTCCGCGGAGCGTCGGCAGGTCACGGTGATGTTTTGCGATCTTGTCGGTTCGACCGCGCTCGCCACTCGGCTCGACCCTGAAGATTTGCGAGATGTGATCGCAGCCTATCATCGTTGCGTCGCGAGTAAGGTCGCCTCCTGGGACGGTTTCGTCGCAAAGTATATGGGCGATGGCGTGCTCATCTATTTCGGATATCCGCAGGCGCATGAAGATGATGCAGAGCGGGCAGTCCAGACCGCTTTGGCCATTATCAGGGCGATCAAAGAGGTCGAAGCGCCTGACCGACTTGAGGTACGGGTTGGCATAGCCACGGGGCTTGTGGTTGTTGGAGACCTGGTTGGCGAGAATGAGTCTCAGGAGCGTGGAATTGTCGGAGAAACGCCCAATCTGGCAGCGCGACTACAAGCCCTGGCGGAACCCGGCGCTGTCGTTATCGAGCCAAGCACGCGCCTTCTGGTCGGTAAATTGTTCGACTACCAAGACCTTGGAGATGTTCCGCTCAAGGGATTTTCTGAACCAGTTCGTGCCTATGAGGTCATCGGGACGAGCGCTGTCGAGAGTCGCTTCGAGGCGCTTCACGCGACGGGCCTCGCGCCGCTCGTTGGCCGCGACGAGGAGATCGAGCTGCTGCTGCGCCGTTGGGCCAAGGCGAAAGCCGGTGACGGCCAAGCAGTTCTGATTTCCGGCGAGCCAGGAATCGGCAAGTCGCGTCTCGCAGCGACGATTGTCGAGCGAATCGGCCGAGAACCGCACACCCGCTTACGTTTCTTTTGTTCACCCCACCACACGGACAGCGCCTTTCACCCCATTATTAGCCAGCTCGAGCGAGCTGCCCGCTTGCAGCGCGATGACGATGCGCATGCCAAGGTCAACAAGCTCGGTGCTCTGCTCTCACAAGGATCGGCTCGGCCAGACGACTATCGGCTTATCGCGGACCTGCTATCCCTGCCCGACGTAGGACGATACCCGGCGCTTCAGCTCAGCCCACAGCAGCGCCGGCAGCGGACGATCGATGCGCTCATGCGACAACTCGAAGGTCTCGCCCAACACCAACCCGTCCTGCAGATTTTCGAAGACGTACATTGGGCCGATCCGACGAGCCTCGACTTACTCGACCGCAATGTCGAGTTGATCCGGAAGGTGCCGGTGCTGCTTCTTATAACATTCCGGCCTGAGTTCAATCCGCCGTGGGTCGGCGAGCCTCATGTCACGGTCATGACTTTGGGTCGGCTCGGTCAGCGCGAGGGCGCAGCACTAATTGAGGGGGTCGCTGGAGGCCGGATGCCTCCCGAAATGGTCGGTGAGATCGTCGAGCGTACCGACGGCGTGCCTCTATTCGTCGAGGAGTTAACGAAGGCGGTGTTGGAAGCCGGTATCGATGGAGCCGCCGCGGCGAGCACATTATCGATGGTTCCGTCGCGTAGCGTGCCCGCTAGTCTGCATGCGTCGCTGATGGCCCGGCTCGATCGGCTCGGTCCGGGCAAAGAACTCGCTCAGATCGGCGCGGCCATCGGGCGAGAGTTCTCATACGAGCTGCTCGCGGCGGTCTCCTCGCATTCAGAGGCAGCATTGCGCGCCGGCGTAAAAAAGATCATTGCTTCCGGTCTGGTCCTTTGCCGTGGCACGCCGCCCGACTCGTCATACCTGTTCAAGCATGCGCTCGTGCAGGATGCCGCCTATGGCACGCTCTTGCGCCGAACGCGGCAACAACTACATGCCCGAATTGCCGAGGCGCTCGAAACGCAATTTCCCGATCAGGCGAAGCGAGAGCCGGAAGTTTTGGGACGCCATTTCTCCGAAGCCCAGTGCCCAGACCGCGCCGCCGGCTATTGGCTCAAAGCGGGAAGGCAAGCGGCAGAGCGGTCCGCCAATTTGGAAGCCATCAGGCATCTCTCCAGAGCGCTCGAGTCACTAAAGATGCTGCCGGAGAGTCCCGAGCGGGATCGACAGGAACTGATCGTTCAAAGTGCAATCGGAACACCCCTGATTGCGGTTCACGGCTATGCCGGTCCGGAGACCGGGATAGCATTCAGCCGGGCGCGCGAACTCGGAGCACGCCTTGGAGATGCTGACGCCTTGTTTTCGACCCTCAGTGGACAATGGGCCTTTCACTTTGTGCGCGGCGATCACGAGAACATACGCGAGCTGGCCGCCGAGGCACAGCGTAGAGCCCAGGAAATGCACGATGAAGCGCTGGAGCTCGCGGGGTACCGTGTTTCAGGGCTCAATGCTCTTTACTTCGGGGAATTCGAGCAGGCCAGGTCCGATTTTGAGACCATTCTTCGTGTCTATGACACTAGCCGACATCGCCCGCCACCGGTGCACTACGTTCATGACCCGAAGTTCTATGCGATCGCGTATCTTCCGGTCATTTATTGGATTCTGGGGTTTCCCGATCGGGCACGGAGCTGGCAGCGAGCGGCGCTGGACTATGCGGCCGAATTGAATCAGGCCGTTCTCAACACTCACGTAAGAATTTACGGAGGCGCTGGCCTCGACGAACTGATCCTCAACGTGGCCTCCACGCGCAGCTATGCTGATGCAATCGTAGACCTCGCTGATCAACATAACCTGCGATACTTCCGGCTGAGCGGCCTGATCCTTAGGGGTTGGACTATGGCCCAAGAGGGAGATGGAAAAGACGGCCTAGCGCTGATGCGTCGCAGCGCCACAGAGCGGCTAGCCATGGGAGTCAGCTGGTACCAGATCCGGTATCTGTGCATGTTGGCGCAGAGTTATCGGCGACATGGGCGCGCCGAGGAGGGTCTGGTCGCCATCGCGGAAGCCAAGGACATCCGTGCGCTCACTGAGGAACATATATGGGCGGCCGAACTCAACCGGATCGAAGGCGAGCTACGGCGCATCCAAGGAGCCGCCCCAGTCGAGGTCGAGAGGCTCTTTCAGAACGCGCTCGCGATTGCGCGAGATCAGAAAGCCAAATCCTTCGAGCTTCGAGCCGCGATCAGCTTGGCGCGATTGCGGCGTGATCAAGGGCATCCTACCGAAGCCAAAGACCTGTTGGCGCCGATCTACGACTGGTTCAAAGAGGGATTTGATACGCCAGATCTTGCTGACGCAAAGGCGTTGTTGCAAGACTTGTGAGTCATTCGGCGTGCAAATTTTTGGCTCTGACTTAAATTTTTGATGCAGTTTTGCGAATTTCATAATGCTCGTGGGTGCGACATGCACTATGGACTACGGCACGGGCGACGGCCGCTTTGGGTCAAAAGCGGTCATTGCCGGAGGGCGCTTGATACGTCTGCCAAGGGCCCAACAGCGGAAAGTCGCCGGTCCGCTTCTTCAATCGCCTGATCGACACCAGTCGACATGTTGATTCAAATCAATGGTCATCCCGGCGCTCCGGGATCAATGGCCGCGGATGCCACTTCATCCTCACGGGAGACGAGCATGCGGATGTTGGCTGTCGCTGCTGTCCTGAGCCTGACGCCGGTTACGGCCTTCGCCGCCTCCGAGTGCCGGGTCACCGGTCATCCGTCCGCGTTTGGCGTCGACATGACGGCCTACTTCGCGGTCAGGTCGGGTGAAACGTGCAATTTCCCGATGCGAATTCCGGGAGCGATGCTTAGCTCGGGCGTTTCGCAGAAGCCTGCGCACGGGACGCTCAGACAGATCAACGTAACGACGTTCAGGTACACCGCGGCATCCGGTTACAAGGGCAACGATACGTTCGCCATCTATGGTGTAGGAAAGGGTCCATACGGGTCAGGCAAATCGGTCATGACGGTGAATGCAACGATCGAGTAGGGGCGGCAAACGAACCATCCGAGGCCGTTGGGCAAGCCCCGACCACTCTGCGTCATGAGCAGTCGCCGCCGGCCAAGCGGAGCGACCTCCGCTTTGTCCTCGACATCCGATGTTAGAAGTCCACGCCTAATGCGCGGCTCCGAGGCCGAGCTCCGCGAGGCGCGTTGCGAACCAGCGCGAGAGCGGCTCATCCACGAGGCCGCCGACATAGACCTCCGACATCGTCGCATGGTGCTTGTCCAGCACCAGCAGCACGCCGATCCAACAGGCGAACCAGACATGCGGATCGGTCAGCGCCCGCAGCTTGTGCTGGTCGTGCGTCACCGGCGTGTGATTGCTCGCCTTGCGAATCTCGACCGCGAGCAGGTTGTTGGGGATCTCGCGCTGATGCACGACGACATCGGGGTAGATCGACTTGTCCAGGTGATCGTCGGTCGAGATGATGGTGCCGTGCGGCAGGTGCAGCGTGCGCTCGCCGAGCCGGTCGTAGTTGCAATCGACCGACCAGCCGGAGAACTGCTTCTCCAGATGCACGGCGAAGCGATGCGTGATCGCGCGCTCGCCGATGTCCTTTTCGAACAGGAATCCCTCGTGGGCGTAAAAATCCCGGAGCGTCGCGATCACCTTGTTCAGCTCGGTCTGCATCTTGCCCCCCGGCCCTCGGCGCTCCCTATGCTGCGCCCTACATCTGAACTTCGATCAGCCGCGGCCCGGGCTCGGCGACGGCTTCGGCGAGCGCCTTGTTGAATTCGTCGGCATTGGTGACGGCGCGGCCGGGCACGCCCATGCCCTTGGCCAGCGCCACGAAATCGAGTGTCGGACGGTCGAGCCGCAGCATGTCGTTGGCACGCTGGCCGGGCTCGCCGGCGCCGACATTGTCGAACTCGCCGCGCAGGATCTGGTAGATGCGGTTGGCGAACACGATGGTGACGATGTTGAGGTTCTCTCTCGCCTGCGTCCACAGCGACTGGATCGTGTACATCGCGCTGCCGTCGCCGACCATGGTGATGACCTTGCGGTCCGGGCAGGCGATCGCGGCGCCGATCGAGAGCGGCGTGGAGAAGCCGATCGAGCCGCCCATGTTCTGCAGCCAGTCGTGCGGCGCTGCCGCCGCCGTCGGCGGGAAGAAGGCGCGGCCGGTGGTGAGCGACTCGTCGACCATGATCGCATTCTCGGGGATCGCATAGGCGATCGCCTGCGCGATCGACGCGTGGGTCAGCGCGCCGGTCGGCTTGACCAACTCAGCCGAGGCCTGCGGCTTGACGTCCTTGGCGCTCGCCTTCACCGCGCCCGCAAGCGCTTCCAGCGCCGCGACCGAATTCTCGCCCCAGGAGGTCATGCGATGGACGTCGCAGCCTTCGGGCCTCAGCACGCTCGGCTTGTTCGGATAGGCGAAGAACGCCACGGGATCGTCGGACTCGACCAGCACGATATGGCGGAACTTCGCCAGCATCGGCAGCGCGTTCTCGATCACGTAGTGGATGCGGTCGATCGAGAAGCGGCCGCGGCCACGCGCCATCTTGGGACGGAAGGTCGGACCCATCACGGTGCAGCCGGTCTTGGCCGCGATGCGCTCGGCCAGCGCCAGGCCCTGCTCGGAGAGCGCGCTGCCGGTCATCAGCAGCAGCGTGCCCTCGCCGTCGCCGTGCAGGATTTTTGCGGCCTGCTCGACCGCCTGCGGCGAATAGCTCGCGCGCTGCTGCTCGGCCGGGACCTCGGCGATGCCGTCGGCTTCGTTCCAGGCGGTGTCGGCGGGCAGGATCAGGGTCGCGACCTGCGGCGGCGCGCTTTTGGCGGCGGCAATCGCAGCGGCACCGTCGGCGGCAACCGATTTGGAATCCGGCGAGGTGCGGACCCAGGACGACATCGGCCGGGCGAGGCCCTCGATGTCAGAGGTCAGCGGCGCGTTGTAGCCGATATGGTAGACCGCGTGCTGGCCGACGATGTTGACGATGCCGGAATTGGCCTTCTTGGCGTTGTGCAGATTGGCAAGGCCGTTGGCGAGGCCGGGACCGAGATGCAGCAGGGTCGAAGCCGGCGTGCCCTTCATGCGGAAATAGCCGTCGGCAGCGCCCGTCACCACGCCCTCGAACAGGCCGAGCACGCAGCGCATGCCGGGCACGCGGTCGAGCGCTGCGACAAAATGCATCTCGGAGGTGCCCGGGTTGGTGAAGCAGACATCCACCCCACCCTTGACCATCGTCCGCACCAGGCTTTCCGCACCGTTCATCCCAAAGCTCCCGCAACCGGCAATATCCAATGATCCGTCCGATCAATCATTGTTTGCTCGTCTCGTCAAAGCAATAGCCGGCATCGCGGCCCTGCCCCGCATGACGACGCGCTGGTTTGGCTAACGCCCCGTTCCGATGGAATCGGAACGGGGCATTAGCTTCTTGTTTTGGCGCGTTTTCTTTATGCGAACCGGTATCCACTTCGCTTTGAAAACGCTCTAATGTTTTCCGGCAGATTGGCCCGGTTGCCGATTTGGTAACGGCATTCGTTAAGGTTGACCTGCCTCACGGGGCCGTGGCTTGCGAAATGCCGGCAAATATGGCCTGTGACGTTCGTTGAACCGATTTTTTGCTGGGGGAAACAATGATCCGGTTTTTTGCCGCGCCGATTGCCGCCATGGCGCTCTTGCTGGCTGGTGCGGCCGACGCATCCGCGGCGGGGATGATAGACTTCACAGGCACCAGCTCAACCGGCTATCTCGGCGGCGGCGGCGCGAGCCCGATTCCCCGCTCCACCGTGATGTATCCGACCAATTACGCGCCCGGCACGGTCGTGGTGAACACGACCGAGCGCCGGCTCTACCTGGTGCTCCAGAACGGCCAGGCGCTGCGCTACGGTATCGGCGTCGGCCGCGACGGCTTCCGCTGGGGCGGGGTGCACAGGATCACCGCCAAGAAGGAGTGGCCGGACTGGACGCCGCCGTCGCAGATGCTGGCCCGCCGGCCCGACCTGCCGCGCCACATGAAGGGCGGCATCGAGAATCCGCTCGGCGCGCGCGCGATGTATCTCGGCTCGACGCTGTACCGCATCCACGGCTCCAACGAGCCGGAGACGATCGGCCAGGCGGTATCTTCAGGCTGCTTCCGCATGACCAATGACGACGTCAGCGACCTCTACAGCCGCGTCTCGGTCGGCACCACCGTGGTCGTGCTCAACAATTAGCCGGCCGGCCAACTGCGGGAACCCGCGGGGCGCGTGAATTTGCGGTCTTGTGCGCGCGACGCGAATACGGCAGCGTCGGGTGACGATGAGCGCATTGAACCCACCCGCGCGTGGCCTTCGCATCGCCCTCCTGGCGCTCGCAGCGCTCACCTGTGTGCCTGACACCGCTACCATGGCCGCCGCGGGCGAATTGCCCGCGATCGCCTCGCGCCAGCGCACCGAGAAGAAGAGCTTTACCGACAGCGAGATCGTCGAGGGCTTTCTCAAGACCGCTTTCGGCGCCGAGTACCATCTCGCCGGCCGCGTCGACCGCATCCGCAAGTTCGACGGGCCGGTGCGCGTGTTCGCCGAGAGCGACCGCGCCGATCGCAAGACGCAGCTCGCCAAGGTCGTCGCCGACATCGGCAAGCGGATTCAGCATCTCGACATCGCCATGACCGACAGCAGCGAGGCGGCGAACGTGCGGGTGAAGCTCGTGCGCGACCGCGATCTCTTCCGCACCATCTCGAGCTTCTACGGCGCGGAGAAGGCGCGCGAGATCCGCACCTCGCTCGATCCGCAATGCCTGTCCGGCTTCCGCAAGAACGACAATTTCGAGATCGAGCATTCCGACGTCATCCTCACCGTCGACAACGGCGACTTCACCTTCCTCGACTGCGCCTATGAGGAGCTGTTGCAGTCGCTCGGTCCGATCAACGACACGACGAGCGTGCCCTGGACCATGTTCAACGACAACGTCTCGATGGGCTATTTCGACGTCTACGACCAATACATCCTCAACCTGCTCTACGACCCCCGCATCAAGGCCGGCATGACCGTGCCGGAGGTCAAGGCGGTGCTGCCCGACGTGCTCGCCGACGTGCGCGCGTGGGTGAAGCGGGTGAATGATCTCAAGGAGTGAGGGATTCTTACCCTCTCCCCTTGTGGGAGAGGGTGGCTTCGCGATAGCGAAGCCGGGTGAGGGGTCTCTCTCCGCGAGCGAACCTCTCGCATTCGAGCATGCGGATGTAACCCCTCATCCGGCGCCATAGCCGAAGCCTTGCTTCGGCGTTCTTAAGAACGGCGGCCAAAGGGCCGCCTACGCCACCTTCTCCCACAAGGGGCCTGTTGCGTAATTCGTCAATTGTGATTCCCTAGGGCAAAGCCTTGGAGGGTGGCGATGGCGGTTAAGCAGACGGGACAGCCGAGCTTTGTGGAAGCGCTGATGCCGAAGGGGGCCGGCGCCAATGCGGCGCTGGATCGGCTGGCTGGCCTGGTCAAGTGGTACCGGTTCGAGAAGCTGATCGGCCATTTGCGGGATGAGGGGAGTCCCGGTCGGCCAGGCTATCCGGTGCTGGTGCTGTTTCGTGCCGTGCTGTTGCAGTCGCTCTA